>JBGTJY010000515.1:0-1606 GCA_041744855.1 Candidatus Hydrogenedentales bacterium | reverse complement strand
TCATGCTTATTACATTCACGTTAGTTCCCATATCCGAAGAAGTGTTTTTTCGCGGTTTCTTACAAAATGCGTTCCGCGCACGAATGCCATGGTTATTGGCCACGATCGTGCAGTGCTTGATTTTCGGCTTTGGACATTCTTTCGGAATCGTGCACGCAGTAGGCGCCTGCGTCATGGGAATACTTTTCACCGTTCTGTACGAATGGCGTCAAACTCTCATCACCCCAATTATGGTTCATGCTGGCTCAAACTTCCTGTCCGCCGTCGCTCTCACATGGGTGATGTGGACTTCCCCTGGTACCCCGATACTGGGCATTAGCGGCAACGCAGGACCAAGCTGCGTCGTCCAAGAGGTTGTCCCCGATTCCGCGGCCGCCCACGCCGGTATTCAACGCGGCGACGTGATCATCACATTTAACACCGAGCGACTTCGCGACTTTCCACACCTAGTCGAAACCGTGCGCCGCTACCAACCCGGTGACCGAATTCCAATTTCCATCGAAAGGGCCGGTTCGCCGATGGACTTGGATGTTGTTCTCGGGCGCCGTGGCGAATGACACCCCAACAAAGTCAGGCATCTCACATACGGTGGATCATCGAACCATCCCGCGCGCCAATGAGTTGTTGGCAAGCAAAGCATACGGCGTGCAGCCAAGTTGGCTCACGGAAGAGATTGCACATGCTGTACCTTTCGGACCGCACCATTTACAATGCAGCGGCTCATCCTGAATTAGCATGACGTATGTTCTCTGACGGCAACTCAATCTGCCAGGCGCTACAACTTGCATCGACGAGAATTATTTAAAACGCTCGCCGCCGGCGCTACGACGCTCGGCGCGTTTACAACGGCGAACGCCTCCGCTGTGACGCAGGCGCTATCGAAGCGTTCGGGCAAGGCCATCAAGCAAGACAACGTTCAATTCTGGTCAGAAACCTCCCTAAATCGGGTATTCCCAAACTCCGAACCCGGCAGTGCCGACACCCTTCGTTTGGCGACGGCCCGCAACGCCCAAATCAGCTTCCAAGCCTGCTTCCGCAATCACCGTGATTGCTGTATTCGTGTCCGCGCGTCGGCGACTGCGCCGGAGGGATGGTCCGTCCGAATTCGGCGCGTGGGTTACGTGCCGATGCAGCAACTCAGCACCGATGTGCCACTGGACGAAATTGACGGCGTCGGCCACTTGCCAGGGCTCGTCCCCGATCCGCTGTATCCAGAAGAAACCACGAATATCGGCCCTGCCTCCAACGGTGCCTTTTGGATCACCGTGAAGATTCCCACCGATGCTAACGTCGGCGTTGAGGAGATTATCGCGACTCTCACGGTTGAAGATGAATTCCGATTTCCAATGTGGATGGGCGCCAAGGCCGTCCGAGTCGAACTGCCTGTTGCGATCGACGTGCGGCCGGTGATTTTAAAGCCTCGTACAGGTTTCCCCGTTACCCACTGGATCTCCGCAGATTCCATCTGGGAATACTACAAAATCGATCCGTTTTGCGATCGGTTCTGGGAGCTCGCCGAAACCTATATTGCCGACATCACGGCGCACAACGTAAATGTCATCTACTCGCCCATTTTCAACGCTCGCCACGAAATCCTCGACCGCCC
>JBGTJY010000514.1:0-1985 GCA_041744855.1 Candidatus Hydrogenedentales bacterium | reverse complement strand
GAACGCTCGTAGGTAAACAAGTCCTCGCGCAGTTCGGGACGAAAATAGTCCGACATCGGATTGCTGCCCGGCCCGTAGCTAATCGCGTCGAGCCAATCGCGCGGCTTCTTGTTGAGGTACTCGAAAATGTACTCGTCGCCGGCGTTCGTGATGTCCTGATTCGCGATCTGCACCGAGCTGTTCGGGTGATACCGAAGCCAGATCTTGGCCATGTCTTCCGCGAGATGCACGAAGGTCTTGCCCCAAGGCTCGCAACGTTCGCAGCGGCATCCCCCGGGGTCGCCCGCGAAAAACCGGACCACGTCGAGGTTCTGGCGAACGCGGAAGACGTCGTCCCACTGTTTGAGCAGGGCGGCGCGGGCCTCCGGGATCGACGGACAAACATAGTTGTCACGCTCGGTAGGTGATTGCCATTCGGGCGGGTACTCGGCGTAAAGCTGATTCGGGCGCGAATCGCCATTCGACGTAGCGAGCAGGTCGAACGACTTCACGAAATCGAAAGTAGATCCTGCGGCGTAGAACGTGTTTCCACCGGCGAGCGCGAAGTCCATGATGTATCCGTGCAACTCGTCGCCCGTCCAACTTCGCGCGCCGGTAATCCGCATCATGGTGCCGCCTTGATTCGCAGAGAAGCCGCGCCAACGATAGGCGGGCGCTTCGGCGATATTGATTGCCGGTAGAGAAATCGAGTCCGCTTGATAGTCGAATCGCCGCAACAGTTCGCCCGCGGCATAGAGGACGCCACGGCCGTCCGCGCCGAGCGCAAGCACAACGGGCGCCTCATCGATCAGGAGCGTTCGAATCGCAAACGATTCAGGATGTGGACCGCCGAGACCCGGCAGTTTGACATCGTTCGCCGCGCACAACGCCGAGAGTCGAGGCGCCTTCCGCGTACCCAGGCGAATCGTTAGGTCAACCTTGCCGGATTCGCTCGTGGCCCCCAAGTCGACATTGCTCCTGCGCACTACTCGCTCGCGCAAAACCTCAGCGACCAGTGCGACCGCAGCGTGATCCTCCTGCTCATGCTCAATCTGAATGCGCTTAGCTGGGGAAACAAATACACCGCCCTCTTGGGCAAACGCAGGAGTGGGGGAGAGCAGAGCGATGAGGCAGCCCAGTGTCCCCCAACAAAATCCCATTTTAGAAATTCTGCAAATCATGTCTACAGGTATTTCAATTCTCGTCCCGAGTAAGCGGCACAAACCGCACCGCATCGAGCAGCGACTCCCGCACTTTCCCGTCCGCATCCTTCTCGATCAACTTCAACTGTTGAATGCCCCCTTCCGGTCCCACTGGAATCACCATCCGCCCGCCCGCCTTAAGTTGCTCGATCAGCGGCTGGGGCACATGATCCGGCGCCGCGGTCACGATGATGCCATCGAACGGCGCGTGCTCCGGCCAGCCTAGATAGCCGTCGCCGACGCGTGTGTGCACGTTGTCGTAGCCCAAGCGGCGCAACGTCTTTTCCGCCTCCTCGCCCAGTTCGCGCACGATCTCGATCGTGTACACCTCCTTCACGATCTCGCCGAGCACCGCGGCCTGATAGCCCGAGCCGGTCCCGATTTCCAACACGACATGATCGGGCTTCGGCTGCAGCACCTCCGTCATGACGGCAACGATGTACGGTTGCGAGATGGTCTGCCCGTGGCCGATTGGCAGCGGATGATCGGCATAGGCCTCGCCCCGCAACGCCTCCGGCACGAATTCATGCCGAGGCACGGCACGCATCGCCTCCAACACGCGTGCATCCTTCACGGCGGTCCGTCCCAGAATCCCCGATTCGATCTGCGTCCGCACCATGTTAGCGCGCTCTTTCGCGAAATCCCGCTGCGCCTCGGCGGGCCTCACTGCAAAACCCATCGCAACAATCGCTGAGATGACACGGATTCTCATCGGAAAAACCTCCATAAAGCACGAACGCCCGGCGCAAGGCCGGGCGTTCGAAGGAAACCTATACGCTCAATCCGACGACGTATTGTCCATAA
>JBGTJY010000513.1:0-2904 GCA_041744855.1 Candidatus Hydrogenedentales bacterium | reverse complement strand
CTTTGGCGACCGCCTGGAGAGCGCGCGAGCGGCGCGGGAAGTACTTGCGCAGGCCGCTGTGGGGCTGTAGGCGAGGCATCGCACATGAGCTACGCGCTGGGCATCGACATCGGCGGCACCAACATCAAAGCCGGCCTAATCTCCCGCGACGGCGAAGTACTGCAACGCACCTCGCTACGCACGGAAGCGAAAAAAGGTCTCGATCACGTCCTGCATATGATCGAAGAATCCGTAGACGCTGTACTCGCGCCCGCAAACCTCACACGCGATCGAGTCGACGCGATCGGCATCGGCGCGCCCGGGCCGATGAATTGGAAAACGGGCGTCGTCTTCGCACCGCCGAATCTGCCGGGATGGAAAAACGTGCCGCTCGCGCAACTGATGGAGCAACGCCTTGGCGTCCAATGCTTCGTCGACAACGACGCCAACTGCGCATGCTTCGGCGAGTTCTGGCGCGGCGCGGGGCGCGACGTCGACCACATGTGCCTCATGACGCTCGGCACCGGAGTGGGAGGGGGGATCGTCATCTGGGGTCGCCTGCTGCGCGGCGTCGACGGCACCGCGGGCGAGATTGGCCACATGCGCGTCGAGCACGAAGGCCGGCAATGCAACTGCGGCGCGCGCGGTTGCCTCGAAGTCTACGCCTCCGCGACGGCCCTCGTCCGCAACGCGCGAGAGAAGATGGCCGGCGGCGCAGCAAGTGCACTCCGCGATCACGCGAGCGAAAAGATCACTTCGCGCATCATCGCAGAACACGCCAACGACGGCGACGAATTCTGCCTCTCCATCGTGCGCGAAACGGGACGCTGGCTCGGCGTCGCGTGCGCCGACCTCATCAACCTGCTGAATCCCGAGATGATCGTCTTCAGCGGCGGTCTCGCGAACGCGGGCGAAATTTTGCTCGAGCCGATCCGCGAAACCGCATGGGCGATGGCGTTCGTGGTCCCCGCCAGGCACGTGAAAATTGTCCGCGCCGAACTCGGCAACGACGCCGGCATTGTCGGCGCGGCGGGATGCGCAATCCAACGCCTCGAACGCGGAGAAAACGCGTGATCCTCACCGTCACGCCCAACCCGTGCGTCGATAAGACGGTGTTCATCGACGAACTCCGAGTCGGCACGTTCATGCGCGCGCCGCGCTACACCTGCATCGCGGGCGGAAAAGGCGTCAACGTCGCGCGCGCGGCAAACATTCTCGGCGGCGAAGCGTTGGCGCTCGTGGTCGTCGGCGGACGTACGGGACAACACGTCGTCGACATGATCACGGCGGACGGCATCGAGTGCCTGCCGGTGTTCGTGGATTCGCCGACCCGCACCATCACGACCGTGCTCGAAGAACCGGCGCACCGCCAAACAGCGTTCTTCGAGCCAGGCTCGCGCATAACAAAATCGGAATTCGGCGCGATCGTCTCAGCGTTCTCAATCGCCGTGAGCGAGGCGTCGGTCGTCGTTCTCAGCGGCACGGTCTCCGACCGGTCGATAGCGCATCTTTACGCCGAACTGATTCCCCTCGCGCGCCGCGCCTGCGTTCGCGTGTTGCTCGATTCGCACGGGCCCGAGTTCGCAGCCGGCATCGCTGCGAAGCCCGACCTCATCAAGCCCAACGTCGCCGAAACAGAAGAACTACTCGCCACCAAACTGACAGCACGCGCGGACCAATGGCGCGCGATCGATCGACTCCACGAACGCGGCATCGAAACCATCGTCCTCTCACTCGGCAAAGACGGCGCACTCGTTTCCGACGCACACACGCGCCTACACGTCGTGCCTCCCACGATTAAAGAAGTGAACCCAGTAGGCAGCGGCGACGCGCTCCTGGCCGGATTCGCAGTCGGCCTCGAACGCGGTATTCCACTCGCCGAGATGGCGAAACTCGGCGTAGCCGCCGGCACGGCAAACGCCATGTCCTGGGACATCGGCCACTTCACCCGCGACCAAGTCAACGCGATCGCCAGCCAGATCACCGTCGTGACGCCACCTGGTACCGCCGGTTTCTAACCGGCGAGTGCGTCTCATGGAACCCCGTGCCGGGTTACAAACCGGCGTTACGAGCAACACCCAAAACTCACCCGCACTATCGCGAGTCTGACCTCCAAAATTGTGCTAGAGTGATCCTTTCTGCAAAAAAACCTTACGTGTAGGAGACGGGCAATGTTGAAGCGTTCTTTAGTTGTTGCATTCGTGGCCGCAAGTCGCGCCGTCTGGGCCCAACCCAGCGCGGAAGAGATTATCAACAAGTACTACGAAGCATGCGGCGGCAAAGCGAAGTTGCAAGCCGTCAAGACCGAAGTACAAAAGGGCAAGCTCACGCTGACGGACATGGGAATGGAAGCGGCCTACTCGTCACACATCTCGCCGCCCAATTCGGTTAACGTCTCCGATTTCACGGGAATGGGTATTGTGAAGAACGGCATTTCGGATGGCTATTCCTGGACGATAAATCCATTCCAAGGCAATTCCGTCAACAAATCCGACGCGCGGGCGACTCTCTTTCCGTTGCTCTATTTGGATGTCGCGCAAGTGACACTCAAAGTCGAGGGGGAAGAGACCGTCGGCGATGTAGCCTGCTACAAGGTCGCATCGTCCGGTCCCGGCGGAAACAATTCAACGTTGTACTTCGCGAAGGACACGGGGCTCTTGGTGCAGACCGTTCGCGCGGGGGATAGCGGCGTGCAAACGACCGCTCTGGGCGATTACAAAGACGTGAACGGCGTGAAGGTCCCGCATTCGATCGCGCAGACGGGCGGCGAATTCAACATGACGATCACGCTCGATTCCGTCGAACACAACGTGGATATCCCCGCGGAAACGTTGGCAATTCCCGCGGACTTGGCCTCGTTGAAGGAAGCCGCGAAATAAACTGTGCAGGAAGTTGTACGGTTCGAGTGACGGACACAATGGGAGG
>JBGTJY010000512.1:0-2499 GCA_041744855.1 Candidatus Hydrogenedentales bacterium | reverse complement strand
GGTTGTTCTTCGTGCGGCGGCTGAGGATTTGGATGACGCGTTCGATTTCGCCTTCGCGCCCGATGACGGGATCGAGCTTGCTGTCGCGGGCAAGGGCGGTGAGGTCGCGGCCAAAGGTATCCAGCGCGGGCGTCTGCGATTTTTTACCGCTGGTGGCGGCCTGGCCGGATCGGCTTTGGTCGCCGAGCAGGCGAATGACTTCGGCCTGGACTCGGCCGAGGTCGATCTTCATGTCTTGCAGGACTTTCGCTGCGATGCCTTCGCCTTCTTTGATGAGGCCGAGCAGGATGTGTTCGGTGCCGATGTAACTGTGGTTGAAGCGGCGCGCTTCTTCGACGGCGAGCTCGAGGACTTTTTTCGCGCGCGGCGTGAAGGCGATTTCTTCGCCCTGAACGCTGGCGGTGCCGCGCTGGCACTGTTGCTCGATTTCGAGCGCGAGCGCTTCGATGTCGACGCCGAGATTTTCAAGTGCGCGCGCGGCGATGCCTTCTGGCTCGCGGCAGAGGCCGAGCAGGATGTGCTCGGTGCGCACGTATTCGCTATTGAGGCGCGTGGCCTCTTCCCGGGCGGCGCTGACGACGTGCTTCGCCCGTTCCGTAAATCTTTCCCACATACCTGAGGGTTCCTTTTTCAAAAGTTAGACAAATCGCGCGCGGAAAAAGTCGGCGCGTTCGGTGTTCATGGTTAGTTCGTCGCATTCGTGGCCGCGGCGCAATTCGATGTGCGCGTTTTGTGAAACCACGAGGGCTTCGTTGATCTGCGCGAGCGTGTATTGATCGAGATGGCCTTCCGCCACGCCGAAGCGCAGGGAAGAGAGCGTATCGAGGGCCTCTGCCGAGCTGAGCAGGCGTGCGCCCCGTGCGACGCCCACGGCGCGCCAGACGCGGTCCTCGAGTTGCACCGGCATTTCGGATTTCAGGCGTTGGCGGCTTTCGCGTTCGCGCCCGACGATTTCGGCGGCGAGATGTTTGACGTGAAAGATGAGTTCGTCTTCGGAGCGGCCCAACGTGCTCGCGTTGGTGAGGCGGAACAAGTCGCCGAGCGCGCCGGATTTGGAACGGAACACGCTCTCGACGCGGTGCCGGCGGTCGCGGGCCGAGGTTTCGATATCGGAAATTTCGCCGCGCATGGCGAGCGCGGGCAGATGCAGGATCACTTCGATCCGCAGTCCCGTGCCGAGATCGCCGACGGAGGTCGTCAAGAATCCGAGGCGGTCGTTGAAGGCGTAGTCGAGGAGACTGGCGAGGGTATCGTCGACGACGTTGATGCGCGTCCAGACGGTTTGGAGTTGCTGACCGGCGGCGAGGGCCTGAATGGTGACGTGGTTCTCCGCGTTGACCGCGACGCTCATCGATTGGTCATCGGCGGCGTAGACGCCGCGCGGGCCTTCGGCGCGGACGAGCGACTCGGGAATGAGCCGGCGTTCCGCGAGGAAGCGGGCCTCGGCTTGGTCCATGTGTTCCATGGACCAGAATTTTCCGTTTGAGAGCATGTTGAGGCTCTCGAGGACGGAGAGGACGCGGGTCTCGACCGAGCGCCGTTCGTCGTTGCTGCATTGCTTGGGGAACGGAAAATCGGCGAGATTGCGCACGAGCCGGCATTGGGTGTTGACCACGATGTCGGCATCGGCCTTGTTACCGGATAGCCAGGCGGCCTGCCTGTCGAGCAGCGTTTCAACCATGTTTAGTCATCTCCCCCAACCGACACGCCCAACCCCGTTTCGAGCGCGCGGATTTCATCGCGTAGACCAGCGGCATCTTCGTAGTTTTCGAGACCGAGCGCGGTCTTCAAGAGTGTACGTTTGTTTTGGAGGTCGGCCCGGACGCGCGACCGGTTGTCGTTCACGCGGGGCGTCTTGCCGCGATGGGTAAGGGCGACGTGCATGCCCTCGAGCAGGGATTCGAGTTCGGCCGGGAAGGTTTCGTAGCAGACGCTGCAGCCTACCCTACCGGTGTCGACGATGCTCTTGAGCGTGGTGTTGCAGGCCACGCAGGTGCCGGCGGTCGACGCAGGGTCGATGAGCGGCGCGCGGGAGGCGCTCCGGTTCGTCAAAACGGGGGCCGGGTCGGACAGCTCGAAGCCGGTCTCGGTGTCGTCTCGTTGACGGGCGAGGCAGTCACGGCAGAGCTGTAGATTGTTGACTTTTCCGTCTACCACCTCTGCGTATCGCACGGAAGCGCGATTCTTATGGCACCTTTGA
The DNA here is from genome assembly GCA_041744855.1 of Candidatus Hydrogenedentales bacterium. Classification (GTDB taxonomy): domain Bacteria; phylum Hydrogenedentota; class Hydrogenedentia; order Hydrogenedentales; genus JBGTJY01. The sequence continues at coordinate 299 of JBGTJY010000512.1, read as the reverse complement.
CAGAGCATGGTTCTTACCTCTGCAGCACTTCCAAAGCGTAAGTGAAGTATACCACTCCGGTTAACCCATGGTACAAACAAGGGCGAACGCGGGTGTGGCGATTCGCGCGCGGGGGCGCGTTCAATGAGTAAACACTCAACGTCCCCCTCTTTCATCCCCCGGCCCCGAACCGCGGTTTTTTATAAGTAACTACTGCGTCAATTGTCTAGGTCTGTGGACTCATGGTACATGCTGAGGCGGTTACTTGTAGCACTGCTTTTCAAGCGGCGCGTTCCGTCGAGGATCCTTCGCGCCGCTTG
>JBGTJY010000511.1:0-4465 GCA_041744855.1 Candidatus Hydrogenedentales bacterium | reverse complement strand
CGCTTCCCCAACGCATCCAGCCGCGCATCGATTCGCCCCGGCTCCTCTTGCAGTGGTGCTTGCTCGCGATCACAGTCGCCGCCGGAATTACGGGTTCGCTCTGGCTGGCCATACCCGGCGCGTGTGTCCTCGGTCTGGTCTACTACGGCCTTCGCGTTCACCGCCAAGCTTCCGAGCGTATCTTCAACGACGTTCCGCAAATATCGGCGTCGACGCCCGGCAATTTCGCCGAAGTCCTGCCCGGTATCACCGTTATCTCCCCAGCGCGCAACGAAGCAGCCAGCATCGAACGGGCCGTGCGCTCACTCGCCGCATTGGATTACGCCGTCGCCGAAATCATCGTCGTCAACGATCACTCGACGGACAGTACGCCCGCGATCCTCGATTCGCTCCAGTTAGAATTTCCACGCATCCGCGTCATTCATGATCCCCCGCCCACGGAAGGTTGGCTCGGCAAAGCCAATGCCGTCTGGTACGCCGTTCATCAAGCGGACCCGGCGAATCGCTGGCTACTCTTCACGGATGCCGACGTGGTCTTTCACCCACAATCCCTGCGCCGGCTCGTTGCGTACGCGGAGGCGTGCGAACTCGATTTCCTCACCTGCCTCCCCTACCTCGAAACCGGAAATGTGGTGGAAGAACTACTATTGCCCGTTATGTGGAAGCAGCTCGTTTCCGGCGTGCCGATGCAACACCTGAACGACCCCGACTCCATTCCAATCGGCATCGGCGCGTTTCTACTCGTGCGCCGCGAAATTTACCTGCGTAGCGGCGGCCACTCTGTCTACCACGCAAACCACGCCGAAGACACGCTCCTCCCGGGCGTCATCAAGGCGGTCGGCGGCAAAGTGGGAGCTGTCTGGACCCGCGACCTATTGAGTATCCGCCTTTACCAGGGCTGGCGGCATCTACGCGAGGCGACGATCCGAAAAATGCGCACCGCCTGCGACGATTCGCTCATCTACCCCGCCGCGATTCTGAGCCTGCGTGTTTTCCCCATGCTCATGCCGGTCCCGCTTGCACTCGCCGGTATGGCGCACCAAATCGCCGCGCAACGGCTGAGCATATCGCTGACGATCTTCAGCATCGCCGCCGGATGCGCGTACGTCGAAATGGCCCGCGCTTACGTCGGCACGGAACTCGTCACCGACGTCCGCCCTTGGACGCGCTGGCTCCACCCGATCGGCGGGCTGGCGCGTTTATATCTTACTGTCGCTGCGATTGGCGAAATCCTGCGGCGCAAAACGGTTCGCTGGCGTGGACGCGAGGAAAAGCGGAACGCCTCTCGGCCTAGTTAGGGAATTCGCTCGACTCAAGGATCGCGGACAGGTCTCGCGTGAGTCGATTGCCTAAAACGCGCAATCCCTCCGGCTTCGTATGCCCATCATACGGGAAAAACGCCGCCTCTCCCCCACCTTCTAGTGCGTCGCAATAGTCCAAATACTGAATCTCAAATTCATCGAGGAAAGGCAAAATCCTTCGGACCACTCTCGGTTCGCCCTGTGTCGGAAAAATAACGACGACGAACTTCCCCGCCGGAAAACGCTCTTGAAAATTTGACCGGCACTCCGATATCAGTCGCGTGGTAAGCCGAAAATCCTTATCGCCAATAATGAGAGGCAAATCTATGTTGAAGTGTTTCAAAATCGGGTCATGAGCGAGATACGAATATAACTCCTGCCGGATGGGACGAGCAGTAGCAAACGTCCCCGCGCGCAGCACCTTGTCGTTCTCGATTCGATAATAGGGATAGTTCGCGCCCCAGGCCGTGACAATCTCCATCGTGCCGATCGAGCGCTTGACGTGGCCCGGGAAATACACGTAGACCATCAGCGCGTCGTTGCCACGATACGCCGCGAGCGTCTCCGGATTTTGCAGCATGCTGTAGATATTCGCGGTGCCGTATCCCCCACGCGCCAAGTTACTCACTTCCCAATTAGGCATCGCCTCCGCCACGATCGCGGGAAGTGTCTCTTCATCCTCAACGCCCGCGCCAAACGTGAAGGAGCACCCGACAAACAAAATGTGCCTATTGGTCGCGCAGACGGGTTGCGGCGTTACCCGGTTGCCGTCGCGGTCGAGCGTGTACGTCACGTCGAAAATCACCTCGCCATCCGCGCGATAAGTGGCTTGATTCTCCCGACCCGGCGTGAGATGCGGCGGATTCCGCGTAAGTTCGGTTTTGGGATTCATCACGAGGCCATACACGAGAAAACCCAATTCGACGGCGATCAACATCGCGACAGTCATCGCGCATCCCAACGCTATTGAGAACGTGCGTGGAAAACGTCGCGCCCCTCGCGCCACAAAGCGGCCGCTTTCCCGCGGGTACAGGATGACCGGCAAAAGGACGACTATCGCCACGCCCAAGACGGTCCCGCCAATGGGGCCAATCCCGCCGCCCAGCGTGCCCGCCGGCGTGTATAGGCGCGCGAGCCAATTCTCCTGGGCCGCAACTATCGCGGCGACAACTCCGGCGATACCCGCGATCGTCAACCGGTACAGACGACCGGGCCGAATCGAAAATGAGCGACGCAACAAAATAACCCTAGATTAGGCAAGAAACGAAGAGATTGAATGCCGCCCGGTATACTACTTGGAAAGAATCCTCGAAAGATCGCCGGCGAGGCGTTCCCCGATAATTCGATGGCCCTCGGCAGTCGGATGCCGGTCAAACGGCAGGAACACCCGTTCGTCTCGTCCCTCAAACGCGTCGGCATAGTCGAGACACGGAACTCCCAATTCTTCGAGATACGGGACGATCCGCCGCATGCTGAAGAGGTCCGTTTCAGTCGGATAAATCACGACGACGAATTCCTGCTCGGGAAACGATTCGCGGAAAACGTTTCGGCACTCTGCGATCAGTCTCGCTGTAAATCGAAAGTGTTCGTCGGTAAACGCGGGCGGCAGGTCGATATTGAAGTGTTTCAATATGGGCTCGTGAACAAGGTATGAGTACGCCTTCTGACGCCAGGGGCGCGCGTAGGCGAACGTCCGGTCCCGCACGACATTGCCGTCTTCTATAACGTAGTGCGGGAAGTTTGCACCGTAGTTGGCGACGATCCGCATGCTCCCGATCGAACGCCGAACATGCGCTGGAATATACACGTAGACCATCGCCGCGTCGCCGCCACGATAAGGCTCGAACGTCTCCCGGCGCTGCAGCATGTAGAGAATATTCGCGGCGCCATATCCCCCATGGCCCAAATTTACCACGCCGGATTCCGGCAACGTCCGCGCCACGACGGCCGGCAGCGTTTCGTCATCCTCTACGCCATCGCCGAACGTAAACGAACAACCGACGAAGAGAATCCGTGAATTGGTCCCCTTCTCGGGCTGGGGCGTGACGCGGTTCCCAGCGCCGTCCAACCGATACGTCACGTCGTAGATCAACTCGCCGTTTGCGCGATACCTCACACGATTCTCACGATTCGGGGCTAGGCCAGGAGGGTCCCAGGTTGTTTCGATCTCTGGCGCAGTCCACCGGTCGTAAAGCAAAAAAACCGCTTGCGTCAGCAACAGCGCGAAGGTGGCGATGACGCAACCCAGCGCAATCCCGAACAGTCGCGGAAATCGCCGCAAACTCGATAAGAATCCCAACTTCATCCAACAGTTCTAACGCATCGCGACGACGCGAGCAAGCAGCCGTTACTTTGTACCGCGTCTTTCCAAGCGGCGAGTGCGCGAATCCCCAGCCTTTGGGTTCGGTTCCGCAACTCTCCAAAGACAGCCAACGAAGTTTGCAATCGAAAGAGCGATTTCCGAAAATGGCTATGGTGGGTCGAACAATGTTCGAGGAGCGGGGAAGGGTTGGGAAGCGCAGCGGTCGCTACCCCTCCGGCCAAACTTGGGGGAATCACTTCAATGGACACAGCGATCACAGCCACGTTAGACGACGATGTTCTCCAACTTCGGAAAAAGATTCCAAGGGCTCGGTTGGAGTGGTTCGACTATTCGGTGCACCTGCTGGACGCATTTTGCGACTGCTACCTGAATTGGGAATACAAGCTCTTATGCCGCGAGATGGCCGCAGCCATCGGCCGAAAACGAACGCTTCAACTCAGCGGTAAAATCCCAAGTTGGGCCGCCGGAATTGTCTACGCGTTGGGCCAGGTGAATTTCCTGACATCCCCGGCTGAATCCCCGCACATGACCTCCGCGCAGATCGCCAAAGTGCTTGGTGTCTCGGTGAGCAACATGCAGGCGAAAGGGAAAGTCCTACGCGAATGCTTCGACTTGGTGCAGCTAGACCCAGAATGGTGCCTGCCCAGCAAAATTCCCGACAACCCCTACGTATGGACGGTCCTCATCAACGGAATCGCACTCGATATCCGCGATGCTTCGCGACAACTCCAGGAGGCGGTGTTTGAGCGAGGTCTCATTCCCTGGATTCCCGCCGACAACCCAGACCTACACGGTCAGCCCGAACCGCGACCGAATTCGATTCCAGCGCGCGGTCCACGAC
>JBGTJY010000510.1:0-2097 GCA_041744855.1 Candidatus Hydrogenedentales bacterium | reverse complement strand
ATTTGCGCGAAACCGACGAAACGGAAAAAAACCTGGCTGACCTGAAGGCAACGCAGCCCTCGCTGGGCTGGTCGCACCCGGACTGGATGGTGGAACGCTGGCGCCAACAATTCGGTGACGAACCGACGCGGCAACTGCTCGAATGGAACAACACTCCGCCGAAGACTTTTGCGCGCCTCAACACGCTCAAGCTTGACGACAGCAAACTCGTGAAGCAATGGCGCACTGAAGGCGTGGACTACGATTTCTTCACACGTGACTGGACCGGGGAGAATTTGGTTTTTGAACTGAAGTCGCATCCCTCCCTCGCGTCACTTAAGAGTTTCCAGGACGGCGGATTCTATATTCAAGACCCGAGCACACTACTCGCCACGCGCGAACTTGACCCGCGCCCGGGCGAAACCGTCCTAGACCTCTGCGCTGCGCCGGGCGGCAAAGCGACGTTCATCGCACAGTTGATGAACAACCAAGGCCGCATCGCGGCGCAAGACAATGCACCTGCGCGCGTGAAGTTGATCGAAGAGAACTGCGCACGACTCGGCGTGGCGAACGTCGAAGCGACCTCCGATTCATCTCTCGCTCTTCATTCTTCCTCCTTCGACAAAGTGCTCGTGGACGCTCCGTGCTCGAACACCGGCGTCCTGCGCCGTCGTGTGGATTTGCGCTGGCGAGTCACGCCGGAGGAAATTGAGCGATTGCGCGGGACGCAACTCGATCTGTTAAAGCAAGCCTCCCATGCCGTGCGCCCGGGCGGCGTTTTGGTTTACAGCACTTGCAGCCTCGAACCGGAGGAAAACAGCGAGGTGGTGAAGCAATTTCTCGCCGAAGTTTCCGGCTTCGCCCTTGAACGTGAGCGCCTGCTCAACCCGTTTGCCGACGGGGTGGACGGCGCATTTGTGGCGAGGCTAAGACGGGCGTGAGGGAGTCTGCGCTGTAAGCCATCAGCGCGATCTTCAACCAAACGATCATGCCGGACGGCTCGGTACGTAATCTGTAAGGATCGAGATGCGTGCAAAGTCTCCGCGGCGCACGCGGACAAGTGCGGCTGACTACGGACCATTGACCACGGACTCCCCATCACATCCCCATGATCTGGTAGCCGCTGTCCACGTAAATGACCTGGCCGGTGATGGCCGCTGCGCCGTCACTGGCGAGGAACGCACCGGTGGCACCGAGTTCTTCCGGCAGGACATTGCGTTTCAGCGGGGCGTGGGCTTCATAATGCTTGAGCATGTCCGTGAAGCCGGCGATTCCGCGCGCGGCCAGCGTGTTCATGGGGCCGGCACTGATGCAGTTCACGCGAATCTTCTTCGGGCCGAGATCGTAGGCGAGGTAGCGCGTGCTGGCCTCCAACGCCGCCTTGGCCACGCCCATGACGTTGTAGTGCGGCACGACTTTCTCCGCGCCATAGTAACTCATCGCCACGATGCTGCCGCCTTCGGTCATCAACGGCGCAGCGCCACGGGACAAGGCCACAAGTGAATACGCGCTGACATCGTGCGCGATGCGAAAAGCTTCGCGGCTGGTATTTACGAATTCGCCTTCGAGCGCATCCTTGGGCGCAAACGCGACGGAGTGGAGCAGCAAGTGAAGTTTGCCGAACTTCGCGGTGACTTCGGCGAACACGCGGGCAATGTCTTCGTCCTTGGTCACGTCGCACGGCAGAATGAGCGTGTCCGCGCCGAACGTGCCGGCGAGTTCCTCCACGTTTTCCTTGAGCCGTTCGCCCTGATAGGTGAAGGCGAGTTTCGCCCCCGCCTTGGCCCAAGCCTGCGCAATGGCCCACGCGATGGAGCGTTTGTTGGCGACGCCGAAGACAATTCCGAGTTTTCCTGCGAGTGATGACATGTTCGTAAAATGGTTGAATCGTTATACGATGAATCGTCGCCAGCATGACCGCGCAGCGGAGGCTTTTCAAGCGTGATGCGTGATGCGTGTCAGCGTCCAGCAGCCAGGTGGGGCCGGGTGCGACGCCCCCTTGCTCGTCTTTTGTCGCAATCGAACACCGCATGACATATCACCATACAAACCAAACATGGGTCTCATTCGACCGGGCTTACTCAGAACTCCCCGGTGTCTTTTTTCCATGAGTCAACG
>JBGTJY010000509.1:0-1980 GCA_041744855.1 Candidatus Hydrogenedentales bacterium | reverse complement strand
ATCCGGGTAGCAACAGCGTGCCCAGGAGCGACCCCGGCTTTTCGTCCGCGTATACCGGCGGCGTGTAGAGCGGGCCAATCTTGTAGCGCTGCATGATCGCGAGCGCCTCCGCGCGGATTTCCGGCGTGAAATCGATCAGGTCGTCCTCGGTGACGCCCTGCTTCTCGAACGGCGCGGGTTTCGTGGGGAACGGCTGCGTCGGCGAACTGCGCTCGCCCGCGACGTCGCTCTGCGGCACGGCGCGCTCTTCAATCGGCCACACCGGTTCGCCCGTCAAGCGATCGAACACGAAAACAAAACCTTGTTTTGTCACGAGCGCGACCGCCTTGATCGCGCGGCCGTCCACGTTGATGTTGCACAGAATCGGCGCGGCCGGCGGGTCATAGTCCCACAGGCCGTGATGCACAATTTGAAAGTGCCACACGCGCTTACCCGTCGCCGCCTCGACGCAGACCAAACTCTCGGCGAAGAGGTTGTCGCCCAGACGATGTCCGCCGTAGAAATCGTGCGTCGCGGTCTCGACGGGCAGATACACGTAGCCCAGCTCGAGGTCCGCGCTCAGCAACGACCACACGCCCGCGTTGCCCGAGTACTTCCACGAGTCGTTTTCCCAGGTCTCGACGCCGACTTCGCCGTCGCGCGGAATCGTGTGAAACGTCCAGACGCGCTCGCCCGTGCGCACGTTGTACCCGCGGATGTGTCCCGGCGCGGCTTCTTTTATGGTCGGGTTAATCGCCGACGGCACGACCTGCGCAATCACGACATCGCCCACGACAATCGGCGGACTGCTCGAGCCCACGCGCGGGTTCGGCATCTCCGTCAACTCTTCGTTCAAGTACACGTAGCCATTCCGCCCGAACGCCTCGTACGTCGTGCCGTCCTTCGCGTTGATCGCGATGAGACGCCCGTCGCTCGTGTTGTGAAACACGCGCGCGTCCTCGCCGTCGGTCCAATACGCGAGTCCGCGCCCCGACTGCCCCACGGGATGCCGGTGCATCTCGAGCGGCGAAGGCGAAAAGACCCAGCGCGTGAGCCCCGTGTCCGCATCGATCGCCGCGGCCTCATTCACGCCCGCGCTCGTGTACAACACGCCATCGAACATCAACGGCGTAGCCTTCAAATTCGGATCGGGTCGATCGTCATGCAGCGGCAACGATTCCCACCGCCACGCAATCTCGAGCTTCGAGAAATTCCCGGCATCGATCTGGTCATGCGGCACATACCGCGACGACCCAGCATCCCCGCCCCAATAGGGCCATTGCCCGTCCGCGCCAGCGCCGGTTTGGGCGTGAGCCGCGCCCACGAACACTGCGCTCAATAAACCCAAGCGAATCAGCACGGACAAGTCTCCTACCGGGAGGGACGCGGTCCTCCGCGTCCGAGTAATTTCAAGCGACGCAACCTACCACATCGGCGCATCAGCTGCACCCGCCCGGAGAACTGGCAGTTCACGACATCACGATGCTCTCAATCCCCGCCAACATCCATGCTCCATCCACGGAATTGAATCGAAGCGTGTAGCCAGCGCCCTGGAAGTTGAAGTTGTACAGCGCGCTGCCTTCCACATCGCCGTCCTGGGCATACCCCTGACTTACGAATAACTCTCCACGGTTTGCAAGAGTGTTGAAAGCATATTCGGCCCACCAGGCCATCTGCTGCTCGCGAGGTGCTTCGCGTTTCGGCGCTTCATCGCCCACAACCTTGATCAGCGCGGCATAACTCTGCGGCGACGCGATTTCGCCGAGCCCAAACACCGCGGCCTGTCGAACAAACACCTCACGCCCGCGATCGCTCAGCAGTGTGGCGAAAAACGAGATCGCCTTTTCGCCGTCCTCTTCCGCGATCGTCCGCGCGATCGCGCCCATCGAGCCAAGCGGCATCGTCGCCAATTCCTCTGGCGAATCGGTGCGCCATCGCTCGACAAAACTCCGAAGCGCCGACGCTACAACCGAAAGATTCGAATCCAGCGCAATCGCCGCC
>JBGTJY010000508.1:0-6922 GCA_041744855.1 Candidatus Hydrogenedentales bacterium | reverse complement strand
TACGGCGAATCAACTTCTTTGTCTTCATTGAGCAGGCGCTGGCCGTATTTATCGAGCGCGTATTGCAACGTGCTATCCATATCGAGCGGCATGTTGCGCTCCAATCGATTTAGGATGACGCTCGCGACGATGGCGCGTTCTTCGTCGATGCGTGCTTCCTCTTCGACGAGGGACGCGATCGTGATCAGGTAATTGCGATCGGCCACGCGCGCTTCGGGGAATTGTTCGAGCAATGCGTCGAACTCTCGAGTGAACTGTTCGACCATCCGTTCCGCGAGTTCACGCTCGGTGGGCGCTTCGGTGAAAAAGTACGTGTCCGGCATCAGGAAACCTTCGAGGTCTTCTCGAGTGGCGCCGGCCTTCGCGCGTAGGGCTTCGTCGCGGGCGACTTCGAGAAACGCTTCGGGATTCGGCGTGAGCGCGGCGATCTGGCGAAGGCTGAGGCCTTCGGGAATGGTCACGCGATGCGAGTCGAATCCCTCTGCATGCACGGGACCTTCGTAGAGTAGGTGCAGAATTTGCCGTGGTGAAAATCCGCGAGGGATCGAATATACGCCGTGTTGCACAATGTGCGGTTGGGATTCGAGGCGAATCGCGGCCCGGAAAAAAACTTCGTGCTCGACGAGGCCGTCGTCCGCGAGAAGGCGGGCAATTTGCGCGCCGGAGTAACCCGGGGGAATTTCGACGTCGATGGGTTCGCCGCCGACGCTGGGTTGCGTGATGTGCTGGTACGCGAGATAGCCCGCAACGCCGAGCGCCGATATGCCGATTACGACGAGGACGAGGCCGGCGACAAAGAGCTTGAAAAAAAATCGAAGGGCACGCCGGGGCTTTTTGGTTTCGGCCGAATCGTTCATCGTGGACGTGTTCTCAAGGCCCCGACTTCCTCATCAAAATTCGCGTGTCGTTTGCCGGCGCAGGGATGCTTGCCGGTCCAGATAGGATTGCAGGATTTGTTGTGCCGCAATTTTATCCACGAGACCCTTCTTTCGGTTCCCGCGAATGCCGGCATCGCTGAGCGTGCGATGCGCGATTGCCGTCGTAAATCGTTCGTCCATCGTGACAATTTCCACTGTCGTCGCCGCGCGCAACGCCTCTATAAACGCGGATACTTTGTCTGCTTGATGACCGCGTTCGCCCCGCTCGGTGAGTGGCATGCCCACCACGACTCGCGTCACTTCGTTTTTCTCGATTAGCTCGGCGATTGCGCGCGCGTCCGTGTCGAGCCCTGTCGTTCGAATCACCGAGTGCGGCGTCGCCACGATGCCGAGCGGATCGCTCAATGCTGTGCCGATTCGCACGTCCCCCACGTCGAGACCTAGAAAGCGGCCGGGCGCTGTCAATGCGTTAGCCTAGCAATCGGCGCACGACTTCCGGCGCGAGCGCGATTGCCTCCGGAACTCTTTCCGGCATTTTACCACCGGCTTGCGCCATATCGGGCCTGCCGCCGCCGCCACCGCCGACAATCGGCGCGAGTTCGCGCACGATGTCGCCCGCTTTCACGCGATTCGTCAGGTCTTTCGATACGGCGACGCAGAGGGAAGCTTTGCCCTCCGCGCCCGCGCCGAGCACGAGAATGCCCGACGTGAATTTTTCGCGCAACTTGTCCATGACCATGCGCAAGCCTGCGGCGTCTTGCCCTTCGACTTCCGCGGCGAGGAGTTTCGTGCCGTCGACGTCTTGGACCTTTTGCATGTAGTCGACGGAGCCGCCCGTTGCCGCGGCCTGTTTCCACTTTGCGACTTCGCGCGCGAGACGTTTGTTTTCTTCGAGCAACGAGCGAACGCGCGGATCGACGTCGTCGATCGGCGAGCCCAATGCATGCGCGACGTTGAGCAAGGCATGTTCGCGCGCCTGGATGGTATCGACGGCGGCTTGTCCGCAGACGGCTTCGATGCGGCGCACACCGGACGAAATCGACGACTCGGACATGATCTTGAAGCAACCGATCACGCCGGTCTGCGGGACGTGGGTGCCGCCGCAGAGCTCGAGACTGATCTCGCCGATCGAAATGACGCGGACGATGTCGTCGTATTTTTCGCCGAACAGCGCCATGGCGCCGGCGGCGCGGGCCTCGTCGAGGGGGCGTTGATCGGAATTCACCGTCGTGCCGGTGCGAATGTACTCATTGACGAGGCGCTCGATATCGTCCAACCGCGCGCGATCGATCGAATCGAAGTGCGTGAAATCGAATCGCAGGCGATCCGGCGCGACGAGCGAACCCGCCTGATGCACGTGGTCGCCGAGCGTCTGTTGCAATGCGGCCTGCAGCAAATGCGTTGCGGTGTGGTGATTCATCGTTGCCCGGCGCGCATTCGCGTCGATGGCCGCATGCACGTGATCGCCGACACGGAGCACGCCGCGGGTCATCGCGATGTGATGGACCGTGAGGCCTTTGATGGGGGCTTTCGTGTCGCGCACGCGGGCGTTACCGTTAACGCTGTCGAGCACGCCGGTGTCGCCGATTTGGCCGCCGGATTCGGCATAGAACGGCGTGCGGTCGAGGACGATCTCGCCGTCCGCGCCCTCCGTGAGCGAATCGACCGCTTTGCCGTTGCGCAGGATCGCGACAATCGACGCGTCGCATTCGAGGGCGTCGTAGCCCGTGAAAACTGTCTTGCCGGATTCGTCGCGCACTTTGCGGTACACGGGCGAAAGCGCGTCTTCGCCGCTGCCGGTCCAGGCGCTGCGGGCGGTCTCTCGTTGACGCGCCATGGCGTTTTCGAAGCCGCCGCGATCGACCTCGAAGCCGCGGTCCTGCGCGATGTCCGTCGCGAGGTCGAGCGGGAATCCGAAGGTATCGTGCAGTTTGAACAACCGATCGCCAGGCACCGTCGTGACGCCGTTCTCCTTCATGTCGTCGAAGGTTTGTTCGAGGAGTTCCATGCCGCGCGCGAGCGTGCTCCCGAAGCGCTCTTCTTCCGTCTGAATGATGCGCTTGATTTGTTGGCGTTTCTCGAGCAACTCGGGATATTGCTTGCCCATCAGATCGACGACCGTTTCGCTGATCGCGTGCAGGAAAGGACGCTCGAGGCCGAGCTCGCGGCCGAATCGCGCCGCGCGGCGCAACAGACGGCGCTCGACATAGCCGCGGCCTTCGTTGGACGGCAACACGCCATCGGCGATTAGAAACGAAATCGCGCGGATGTGATCGGCGATGACGCGGAACGGCGTGCGCGCATCGGTGTACTGCACGCTGGTCATCGATTGCGTCGCCTGGATCAGCGGGAAAATGTGATCGACGTCGAATACCGAGGGCACATTCTGCAACAGCGCGGCGAGACGCTCAAGGCCCATGCCCGTGTCGATGCCGCGATTTTTGAGCGGCAACCGCGTTCCGTCGAGTTGCTGATCGAACTGCGGGAACACTAGGTTCCAGTATTCGAGAAAGCGCTCGCATCGGCTGCAGCCCGGCGCGCAGTCCGGTTCGCCGCAACCGATCTCGGCGCCGCGATCGATGTGCAATTCCGAGCAGGGGCCGCATGCGCCGGTGTCGCCCGCGGGACCCCAGAAGTTGTCCTTCTTGCCAAGGCGCACGATGCGGTTCGCAGGCACACCGATTTCCTTCGCCCAAATGTCGTAAGCGTCGTCGTCTTCCTCGAACACCGAGACCCAGACCTTGTCGCGATCGAGGTGAATCACATCGCCGGTGAATTCCCATGCCCACGCGATCGCTTCGCGCTTGAAATAGTCGCCGAAGGAAAAATTGCCCAGCATCTCGAAGAACGTCATGTGCCGGGTCGTCTTGCCGACCTCGTCGAGGTCGTTGGCCTTGCCGCCCGCGCGCAGACATTTTTGCGAGGTGGCCGCGCGGCGATAGGGCACGGGGACCTCGCCGGAGTAAAACGGCTTGAACTGGACCATCCCCGCGCTGGTGAACAACAGCGTGGGGTCGTTACCGGGGACGAGCGTGTCGCTGCGCTCGATCGTATGCCCGCGTTCCCGGAAAAACTCGAGGAATACAGACCGAATTTCGTCGCTTTTCACTGAACAACTCCACGTACGAGCCCCTAAATCGGGCAGGCTAGCGGCCAAACGGGTAGAGTATCAAAGGACCGCGATAACGTGCACACCGGGGTGGGTTCATATCAAGTAAATCGAGGAGTGAAGGGTCTGAAGCGGGCCACCCCCCGGCGGCGTCGACGGGGTTCGAGCAAGTTGAGGCAAAGGTGAAGGAACCCGCGACGCCAGGGAATTCGCCGCGAAGTCCGGGAGATCGACGATGCCGTCTACGACCTCAAAGCCGTCAACCTCCACCAGCGGTCAGTCGTAGTTGCCCGCCCACCGACGCGTTCATGGAGGTGATCGAAACTAAAGGCTGCGAAGTCACCGCCGTTCTAGAACTTTCGCGAAGTTTGTTTTAGCTTCCCATTAAGGCGCGTGGACCGGGGCGTGCCGGTCTACTTCTGCGGCGACCGGCAGACGGCGCGGCTATTCGTTGAGTCAACGTATTCTTACTCCGCCGATTTGAGCTCCTTGCTGATCGAAACGGACTCGACTTTGGGGTCTTGTTCTAAGGTTTCGAGGTCGTCGTACTTGAATTCGGCCGTGAAGATGTCGGGACCAATTGACGCACGCAAGCGGACGCATGGGGGAACGTAATCCGTTTCTTTGACCTTGATGATCGCCTGAACGACATCCGAGGTCTTACGAGCGAACGGAATCACCGAACTTGATTCGACTTTGTGGAGTTCGTCCAGGTTAATCTTTCGCTTCATTTTCAAATCCTCCGGAAAACCTGCCTCGGTTAACGGAGCATAAAGCATACCGTCGACGGATCTTCGGTGTCACATCATCATTTTTAGGATTGTTACTTCCGCTTGCGCGGTTTCGAAGCCTTCTTTTTGCGCGGTCTCAAAGCCTTCTTTGCGGTCGCGGCGGCTCTCGTTCCTCCGCCTCCGCTGCGCGGTTTCAAAGCTTTCGCCTTACGCGACTTGGAGGCCTTCTTTGCGGTTGCGGCCGCTCCCGCTCCCCCGCCTCCGGCGGCACTCATGTCGATGACCGCTTGAATAGCCTTGGCCGCCGAAATACGGCCATAACCGTATCGATCGTTCCACGCAGTTCCGCCTGGTGGGTTTCGCCGCGCCGTGTCGGTGAGGATCTGAATTGTTTGGTCGATAGACAGGTTGATGCCTCGGGCGACGGCTTCCTCAAACACCAGGGCGATGATCCCTGCGACCGCTGGCGCAGCCATGCTCGTACCGCTCATTTCGGTCACTCCGGTCACCGTGAGCGAGTCGGCCGCCCACACGTTGTGGCCCGGTGCTGAGATGTCGGGCTTCTTACGGCCGTCACGAGTGGGTCCCGCGCTGGAGAAATAGGAAAGCGGTCTTCCCGCGGCCTTCGAGTCGTACGAACCAACGGCAATGACATTTTTCCCACAGGAAATGGAACCGATCGTGTGAGTGTTGTCGGTCGGTTCTGGAAAGTTCGACTGGCGGCGGTTGTCGCGTTCGATCCAGGCGTGGAACTTGCCGTTGGTCACAGTTACCGCCGTAAGCCGAACGATGTACCGTCCGCCCGGCATGCCGGACATCAGGAAGACGCCTATCATATTGTCGTGATTATTGGGATCGTCCTGACGATTGGCCAGCAACGCCACAACGTCGGATTCGAGCTGAACTTCTTTGGTCTCGCCCGGCCCGGCCGTCGCGAGCGACGTTCCGTTGGGGGCAATCAGCTCGACCTTGAAACGATCCGGCCCCGCATACCAGAGTTCCATCTCGATCGGCCAGGAAAGGGACGCCCTGACAACATCCCAGTGCAAGTCATAAGTGGCTCCGGCTGACAGCTTTCCGGTCGCGTGAATTTTGTCCGCGTACGAGTTGGACGCCGCAATCACTACAGCTCGATTGGGGGCGGCCGTGACGAGGGTTTCGATTCCCTGGTCAACGAGTGTCGTACCGTCGTGCGGCCCACCGTTGGTTCCCAAGCTCACGTTTACCACGGCCGGACGCGTCCCCGCTTTTTCGAAGATGTACTTGAGCGCTTCGAGCAACGTAACGGAATCACCGAAGGAGGTCTTGATGATGTCCTCGGGTTTGTCCGGATCTCGGTCGTGAGTCACATTGACGAAAATGAGGTCCGCATTCGGCGCCATGCCGGGTACGTTGCTGCCATTGCCGTTGCCTGCGGCAATATCCATAACGTGAGTGCCGTGCTCCGACCCGTCCACAAAATAGCCGATAGTTGAATAAGGATCGGCTTGGTTGATCGCGAGGTCGAGCGCCGCCGTGGAATGCTCGACGCCATAGCCGTATGGGCTGGCGGGACTATTGCCGCCGTTCTGATCCCAAATCGAGAGTAGACGGGTCTTGCCGTTGGCCTTTCGGAAGTTCTTGTGAACGAAGTCGCCGCCGTAGTCGATGACGCCCACGACCACACCCTTACCCCCGCTCAAGTGGTTGCCAGCAGGCAGTTGCGCTGGCTGAGCCTCTGTTTCCTTCGTCGCGTCATCGAGCATCGGCCGCAATGGCTGAGCGGCCTTCAAACTTACGACATAGGGTAGATTGCGCACCGCTTCGATTCGCTCCACCGGGATTCTCCCGGTGACGATCGAACTGCCGGTGTCCATCCTGCCGATGAGGGTGGCGTGGCGCACCTCGCTGAGGTTCATCCAGGCATTGGCGTCGGTCACGCGGGCGATTACCGCCGCCTCATTCTTGGCAGTGGACACCGAGGCCGTCTTGGTCGCGCCACTTCGCATTTGCGCGATGAGCAGCTGGAGACGCGGATCCATGTCAGTCTTTACCGAGGTTTTCGCCTCTTCCGCAATGGAAACGTCAATCTTAGACATCGTTAGAATCCTCCCGTGTGAATGTGTTAGTTCGCATTCCCAATGACTACCCTTCGTTCAACCGACGGCACTCCTGCAGCCGCACGACCACGATCACCGGGCGGCGACGATTGCTTGTCCGCTCGA
>JBGTJY010000507.1:0-2300 GCA_041744855.1 Candidatus Hydrogenedentales bacterium | reverse complement strand
CAGCACGATGGCGATGCTGAGCCGCGTCTGCAGCGCATTCACGGCAAGCGCGAACACCAGGAAATAGCACCACCACGCGAGCAATCCGCGATACGTCGCATCGACCTGAACGGTGTCGAGTCCGGTCAGAAACGCGATGGCGAGGAACAGCGCGAAAAGACCGGTAGGCTTCGCGAAACGAATCGGTTCGCCGCGCAGGAGCATCCGCGCGCCCCACAGCGCGGTCAGAATGAGCGCGACCCAGAGGAAATACGCATCCCAACCCGGGAACGTGATGCCGTCGCGCCACGGCCGGAGGAACAGCATGAACGCGAGGCCGAGCGCGACAGGTTCGCGCGACGCCGCACGGATCAGATTGGGTTGGGGATCGTTCTCGGAGGGCGCCAAAACGCTCGCATCCGATTTTGCCGCGCGGGTCACGGATTGCCCCTGGCCTTGATCGCGGCGGCGCGCATCAACAATACGATGAGCAGAAAAATCCCAGCAGCCTGAGCGAGCACGATCATCGTTCCGACGGTGCCGAGTCTCGGCAGAAGCGCGCCGCCCAAACCAGTGACCGCCGCCACGAGAAAGATGAATTCGACGGCCGAGCGCGGCGTCATCCCCAACTCGACGAGACGGTGAGAGAAGTGCCGCTTGTCGCCTTTCATGATTGATTCGCCGCGCCGCCAACGGATGTACACAACGCTGAGCGTATCGAAAATCGGCACGCACAACGCGAGCAACGGCGCGGCCACCGCGATACGCGAGCCGCCTTCGGGGCTGTAAAACGTACCGAGAACCGCCACGGTCGCGAGGACATAGCCGCAGAACATCGCGCCCGCGTCGCCCATGAAAATGCGGGCCGGGTTCAAGTTATGAAACAGAAATCCCGCGACCGATCCCGCAAACACCATGAGCAGGAGACACACGAAATTCTGGCCCGTCGGCAACAAGCAGAGGAAAAACGACAACGCGGCAATCGCCGATACGCCGCCGCACAATCCGTCCATGTTATCGAGAAAATTCATCGAGTTGGTCATCATCACGATCCAAAACATCGTGACCGCGCCGGAAACCACGACGTTGATCGAGAGGAGCGTATATTCCGGCAGTTCCGCCGTGAAGGGAATCGCGACGAGTAAGTTCGAAATAAAGAGGTCGAGCCGGATTCCCGACAACACCAAGACGGCGGCGGCGACGATCTGGCCGAGCAATTTTATCTCGGGGCTCAGCGCCTTAACGTCATCGACGATCCCGAGTAACACGATCACGAACGCGCCGGCGAAAATGCCGATCAAGCTGCGGAGCGCGTTGTCGCCGAGAAACGGCATCACGTTGATTTCGATCCACTCGTAGCCCGTTTGCCGCACGATTTCCAGCACGAGCAAATTGCCCAGAATGACGAGATTGAACGTCAGGTAGATCGCGACGCCGCCGATCAGGGGCTTGGGCTCGTAATGCATCTTGCGCTCGCCGGGCTGGTCCACGTTGTCTTGGCGATTGGCGACGCGTCGCGCGAGCGCGGTGAGCATCATGGCGATGACAAACGACTGCACCAGCGTGAGCGCGAAGATCAATAACCAGTTTTGTTGCATTCGGCCACTTTCTGGTACAGGGCAAACTCTCGTTCCGCCACGGCGCGCGCGCTGAATTCTTTCGCTACGCGGCGCCGGGCTCGCGTTCCCAGCGCGTTGGCAAGCCGGGGATCGTTCAGCAGCGCGTTGATAGCCTCGGCCAACGCGGACGGCTCGCGCGGCGCCACGTTGATGCCCGTCTCCCCGTCGAGATTGGCATATTCTACGCCAGTGCCGAGCCGGGTAGCGACCACTGGTTTCCCGCAGGCGTGCGCCTCGAGAATGCCGATGCCGAAGGCCTTGCTGCGTTCCACCGATGGAAACGCGAACACCGTACACGCATGGAGATGTGCGACCAACTCGCGCTGCGTCAATGCGCCGGGAAAATGAATCGGCGCATTCACCCTTGCGGCGAGTTGCCGGATCGCGTTTGACTCCGGACCATCGCCCGCGATCACGACGGGGACACGGATGCTGGTGGACGCGCGGACCAAATACTCGAGTCCCTTGTAGTAGCGGTGGCGTCCGGAAAAAAGCACGAAACGCTTTCCGTATCGTTCGTGATATTCCGCGACGAGTCCTTCATCGGGCCGCGCGAATTCCTCCGCAATAATTCCGAGCGGCACGACCTCGCAGCGATCGCGAAATCGGGCCAAATGCGGTGAACTTTCAACGTATGGTTGCGACGTGGGAATAATCAGGTCGGCCTTCGACAAGAAGTGCCGGAACAAGGGCTGATACAGC
>JBGTJY010000506.1:0-4513 GCA_041744855.1 Candidatus Hydrogenedentales bacterium | reverse complement strand
CGCCCTTGCGCAACGCATCGCGCGAGAATTGGGGACAAAACCGGGAGTACGGTTTCGATCGCACATCGGCCAGAACTTCGATGCGCTGCTCCGTGAGCAATTCCACGAAGCGCTCGAGGGAGTGGCTCGAGTGGCCGATGGTGTACAGTGTAACCTCGCCATCGCGTGCGGGAAATGGCGGCACCGATTCAGACCTCTACCTCGACTTCGATTGTTTCGTTCCGGGCGGACGAAAAGTCGTCATCAAGTACATCCAAGCAGCCATGTATTGCGTCTCGGATGTTCTCGACGGCTTCCTCGATGGTAGTTCCCTGGCTGTGGCATCCCAAAATCGATGGACAATGCGCCACGAAACCGAAGTCTTCTCCCCTTTCAATGCGCACGGAATGAATCACGACTTCGAACGCTTCGCAAGCAATTCCTGAACTTCGGAGACTAACTCGATGGGGATTTGCATCATCGTAAAACCAGAGTGCTCATACGCGGCTTCGTCCTCCGCGATTGCTTCTTCTTCGTCCTGATTTTCGTAGAAGTCAATAAGTCTTTTCACACGCTCGCGATCCCAGCCGGGCGGGAATTCTTGTGTTTTGCTTGTCATCTTGGTTTTCTCCGGCACCTGCGGCGAAACGATGTCAACGCCTTGCCTCGCAGCTCATATGCAGTAACGACAAAGTGACTCTCCGGCAATGAATCCGGCACGTAGATTATACGCAAAATCCTGCCGCCCCACGTCCGGCCGACTGCGATTCGCGACCGATCCCGACCTGGCCTATCCTCGATTCGATTCCGAAAAGCTTGCCGAACTTCATCCTCCGAAACGTTGTGATTGAGAACGTGGGCGCAGTCTGTATGCTCATCAATGTAGAATCGAAGCTTCACGGTCACGCCGAACTCTCAGCTCTTCGTGATCGTCTCATCGAGATTCAAGATCATGCTCGTAACGGTGCTCCAGGCCGCTAATTCCGCGGGGTCGCATTCGCTCTTCCATTCCGATTCGCCTACCGCCAGCAACTCCTTCGCGGATTCGGGCGCGGCTTTGAAGGTCTCGAGTTCCGAGCTCAAGACGTCCAGTAGCACCGCTTTTTCGTCCTCCGACGGGGGACGCGAGGTCGCGAGTTGGAACGCATGGTTCACGCGCTCGACCGGGTCCGTGCTGCATTCGCGCATCAGCCGCTCGGCGAACGCCCGCGAAGCCTCGACGTATTGCGGATCGTTCAATAGCGCGAGCGCCTGCAACGGTGTATTTGTCCGCGCGCGGCGCGAGGTACAGGTCTCGCGATTCGGCGCATCGAATAAGAGCATCTGGGGCGGCGGCGCTTGGCGTTTCCAAAACGTGTACATGCTGCGTCGGTAGAGCGCATCGCCAGTATCCTGCTGAAATTTCTGACCCGAAAACTCGCCCCCGTAGGCGACTTCTTCCCAGAGTCCGCCCGGTTGATATGGCTTCACGCTCGGGCCGCCGACGTGCTCGACGAGCAGGCCGCTGATCGCGAGCGCGTTGTCGCGGACCATCTCCGCATCGAGGCGCAACCTCGGACCGCGCGCGAGGAGCAGATTCTCCGGATCGCGCTCCTGCAATTCGCGCGTCGATCGTGAATCTTGGCGATAGACCGCCGAAGTGACGATCAGCCTTTGCAGGGCCTTCACGTCCCAGCCGCTCGCGATGAATTCCGTCGCGAGCCAATCGAGCAACTCGGGATGCGTCGGCCACGCTCCCTGCGCGCCGAAATCTTCCGAAGTCTTGACAATACCCACGCCAAAGTAGTGCTGCCAGAATCGATTGACCACGACGCGCGACGTGAGCGGATGCTCCGGGCTGACGAGCCAGCGCGCGAAACCGAGGCGATTGCGTGGCGCGTCTTCGCCCAACGACGGAAACGCGGCGGGCACCGCGGCGTCGACCTTGTCGCCGAGCTGGTCGTACTGGCCGCGCAGGAGGATGTGCGTGTCGCGCGGCGTGGCCATTTCGCCCATGACCATCGACGTGGGAATGGCCTTATCGAGCGCGGTCCGCTCTTGGGAAAGCGACGCGCGTTTCGCATCCAACTCGCGCCATTCGGGACTGTTGAGCCGGCGGAAATGCGTTTGAAGCGCGGCCAATTCAGATTCGGATCGTTGATCCGCACTTTTAGCGAGAGCGGATTCGATCGGCATCGGGAAATCGCCCACTTGTTCCGCGGCGTTGCGAAAGAAGAATGCGTAGTCGTTGCCGTAGTTGACGACTTTCATCAGCAACTTATTTTCGCCCGCGTTCAATTGCACCTCGACGCGATCCTGATCGCGCTCGACGCCGCGCTTGACGTTGTTGTCGTGCACGACTTCGCCGTTAAGCCATAGCTTGTTCGCGTCGTTGCTGCCGAGCGCGAGCGTGACGGTGCGCGCCGTGTTGGCGTAGATGGTCCGGTAGAGGTATGTCGCGGCGATGTCGCCGTACAAATTGTGCACCTGGCCGTCGGCAAAACCCGGTAACGCTTGAACCCACTTGCGCCGACCGTCTTCATACGTCGCCGCCAGATCGATGGTGGATTCCGGCTCGTAGGCGGTTTTGTACGCCGTGTCGCCGTCCGTCGCCATGTAGGGACCATTGACATACCACGGCCCGAAGCGCGCCGGCGTCAGCGCTTCATCGCTCGTGACGGCGAGGCGGAATCGCGCGATGCCATGTTGAGCGAACGAGGATTGGTGGGCGAGACGGACCTTGAGAATCGATCCCGAAGTCGCGCCGGCGGACCCGGCGAGCGCAAACACGGCAGTCCGGTTTTCCTTGCGCGCATCGCCCTGCACGGCCCAGCCCGTCGCGGCATTGCCGTCGATAGCAAGAGCCACATCGAACTTCTCCTGTGAAAAGTCGGCATTGGCCAGCGCGATGGGAATTTTTTGAAATTGATCCGGCGACTCTTTCGCTGCCACCTCGACTTCGAATTCCGATAACACGAAATTGCCATTGCCGGCGCGGCCTGTCGCGCCGTTCGTGGAAGCGTCCGTCAACGCTTCGAGCCGAATCGCCGTGATACCTGATGCGCCGATCTCAGCCGTGATTTCGTAGACATCGGCGTCTGAATTCGTTCCAGACACGAGAACCGACGCGTCATCCAATCGCTCGAACTGCGCGCCGCCCGACGCCGTCATGCTGGCCGGCTCGAGCGTGGTCCATCGCGATGCGAGACGGTCGCGCCATTCGGTTTCCCACGCCGCCTGTTGCGGGTCGAGTTCTGGCATGGGCTTTTTCATCGCTGTCTGGATTTCCGCCAGCTCCGAATCGAGCGCCGCGATCCGTGCGCTCTGTTCAGGGAGCGGCGCCTTCACGAGCGGGACGGCGTTGCCCTCGCGCCCGTCAAGGCCCTCCTCGGGTATGGTGTTGAAAAACGCGAACATTTGATAAAACTCGCGCTGCGAAATCGGGTCGAACTTGTGGTCGTGGCACTGCGCACAGGCCACGGTCATGCCCATCCACACTGTGCTCGTCGCGTCGATCCGATCGATGACGTATTGCACGCGATACTCTTCCGGGATCGCGCCGCCCTCGAAATTGATCATGTGATTTCGATTGAAGCCCGTCGCGAGCAACTGATCCAGCGAAGGCTCCGGCAGCAAGTCTCCCGCGAGTTGTTCGATCGTGAATTCGTCGAACGGCATGTTGCGATTGAACGCGTCGATGACCCAATCGCGCCAGCGCCACATGTAGCGCTCGTTGTCAATGTGATAGCCATTGGTGTCGGCGTAACGCGCCAGATCGAGCCATTGCTTCGCCATGTGTTCGCCGTAACGCGGCGACGCGAGCAAGCGATCGACGACGGTTTCGTACGCAGCGGGCGACGCGTCGTTCACGAATGCATCCACTTCCGCGGGCGTCGGCGGCAGACCCGTCAAATCGAGCGACGCACGACGAATCAATGCGCGACGATCGGCCTCGGGCGAAAGCTCGAGTCCTTCTTTCGCCAGGCGCGCCGCGATGAATTGGTCGATAGGATTCTTCGCCGCGCTGCTTAGCTGGCCGACTTCCGGGCGTTTCGGCGGAATGAACGACCAATGCCCGGCCCATTCAGCGCCGGCGTCAATCCAATCCCCGATCAGCTCGACTTGTTCCGCGGAAAGCTGATGTTCCGATTCCTTCGGCGGCATGCGGTCGTCGACGTCACTCGTCGAGATGCGTCGGAACAATTCACTCGCCCCGCGATTCCCAGGCACGAGGGGAGTAGCGCCAGACTCCAATTTGGTAAACGCCGATTTCCCATCATCGAGGCGCAATCCGCCTTTGCGCGTCCCCTCGTCGGGACCATGACACGCATAACAACTGTTCGAGAAAATGGGCCGGATATCGCGATTGAAGTCGACGCCGGAATCCGCCGTTGTCACGGCATTCTCGCGGAACGTTGCGGGCGCAATGGGAGCCGCGGCCACTTCGATCGCCGGGGCGGGATTCTCCGGCGGCGTCGGCTTCACGGGGGCTGGCACGACAGTACCGTCAGGCCACGGCGCGCCCAGCTCGATCCATTTGGTGAGGACCTCGATC
>JBGTJY010000505.1:0-3085 GCA_041744855.1 Candidatus Hydrogenedentales bacterium | reverse complement strand
GAACAACAAACCCTTCGGCATGGCTTCGATGTCGGAGATGATCGTCGAACCGGTGGTCGTCAACCCGGACATCGTCTCGAAGAATGCGTCGACGTAGCGCAGCTCGCCCGCGAACACGAATGGAAGCGCGCCAAGCCCCGCCGCGAGGATCCACGAGGTGCCCACCATGCCAAGCGCCTCGCGCTGAAAAATGGTGGGCGGGGCCTTCCGCCCCAGCCAAATCAACACCAACGCAGCGGCGATGCAACAAAGGATGCTGAGCGCGAAACCGCGAACGGCCGCTGGTTCGCCATAGATGAGCGAGACGCCACTGGGCACCGCCATCAATACGCCGATGGCCACCGCAAAATAACCCCAGTATCGCGCGATGAGGAGATAATTCACTGCCGTCGTCTTTCGCGCCTAGGAGAATCGCAACGCATCGAAGACGCGCTCTTCATCGCCGCGGTAACGCAGTTCACCATCGACGGCGAGCGTCTGCTCGATCGTGAGCGGTGTAAATTTTCCCTCCCCGCGCGCGTACTCGGCGCCCGCGTCGTCCATTAGCGCCGCCCGGGTCTCGACCATTCGACGATGCGCTCGTTCGACCCCGGTAACCACCGTCGTTACGCGGTCGCCCGGCACGTTGCGCAAGTAGCGAATGCTGAGTTCAGCCGTCACGCACATCCGCGCAATCGCCCGCGCCGCCGCCCAGCCCATGCACTCATCGATAATCGCCGCGACGATTCCCCCATGCACGACGTTGCGATAGCCGCAGTGGTGCGATGTCGGCGTTAGTGTCGCCTTCACCGCGCCGTCCTCGACATAGAACCGAGTCTTGAGCCCCGCGGGATTCTCGTCGCCGCACACAAAACAGCCGCTCGAAGTGGGGAGATACACGCGCCCATTGGTCGTATCCGTCATGCAGAATACCCCTTCAATCGCGAAGGACGTCGTAATTCACCGTCGCGTAGTTGCCCTGTTCGCTCCAGCGCGCCAGCAAAAACAGATAGTCATTGAGCCGATTCACCCACGCGAGTATCGGCCCGGCGGAAAATTCCGGAACCGCCTCGGTCAGCGCCACCAACGCGCGTTCAACAGTGCGCGCCTGCGTGCAGGCGACATCGAGTTGCGCTGACAACACCGTCGTCGCCGACACGATAAATTGTTTCGGCAAACGCAGATGGCTCTCGAGCTCGGCCTGAATCGCCTCGAGCCTTTGCAGATGACCCGCATTCACATCCATGCGCCGGTATTCCGGATGCTTGTTCAGCGGGTCGTTGCACTGCGAACCGATCAGAAAATATACATGCGAAAGCCAAAGCAACGTTTCCGCCGCGGCTTCCTTGCCCACCAGGTTCGACTCGAGCATCAAGACGCGACACAAACCAGTCTGCGCGCGCAGCGAATCGATCTGCCCGCAACACTCGAGGATCGGATGCGACTTCGAGTAAACGTCGCCGCCGAGCGTGACCGTCGTCCCCTTGTCACCGCGCTTCGTTGTGACCTGCGAGGCCATCCGCGCGGGCTACTGAATCGTCACGGACACGGGGCAATGGTCCGATCCGTGAATATCGGAGTGAATCGCGGCGGCCGAAACGCGCGGCATGAATGCGTGGTTCACCAGGTGGTAATCGAGTCGCCAGCCGATATTTTTCTCGCGCGCATTCGTTCGGACCGACCACCAACTGTAATGCCCGGGGTCCTTGCAATAGTGTCGAAAGGTATCGACATAGCCCGCCTTGATAAACCGCGTCATTTCGGCGCGCTCCTCGGGCAAGTAGCCCGGATTCTGCTCGTTCTGCTTCGGGCGCGCCAGATCGATCTCGGTGTGCGCGATGTTGAGGTCGCCGCACACGATGACGTTGCGGCCCGCTTTCACGAGTTTGTTGCACAGCCGCCGCATTGCCTGACAATAGCTCAGTTTGTACTGAATGCGTTTACGCTCCGGCTGGCTGTTGGGCCAATAGGAATTGATGATCGTGAACTCCGGAAATTCGATGAGTTGCACGCGCCCCTCGTCGTCGTATTCCGATCGGCCCATCGATACGACGGAGATCGGCTGGTGCCGCGTGTACACTCCCACGCCGCTATAGCCCTTGCGCTTGCCGGGCATCCAAAACGACGTGTATCCATCCGGCTCGAGCTCCGCCGCGGAAAGCTGCTCCGGATGCACCCGCGCTTCCTGCACACACACGACGTCCGCCCTGGATTGCTTGAGCCAATCCATGAATCCCCACTTCATTACCGAACGCATTCCGTTCACGTTCCACGAAACGATAGTCATTGACATTAGAATCGGTTCCTAATCCAAGCTTGTGATTCCAAGGTTGAACTCGCCCCACACTGTGGAAGCCAAAAGGTGCAAACCAGAATGTGCAAGCCAGAATGCGCAAGCCAGAATGTGCAAGCCAAAAGGTGCAAGCCAAAAGGTGCAAGCCATAAGGTGCAAGCCAGAAGGTGCAAGCCAGAAGGTGCAAGCCAGAATGTCCAAGCCAGAATGTCCAAGCCAGAAGGCTACCCGATCGCGCGTCGCATTCTCTACGCCGCGACGCCGATCCGCGCGGGCGAGAATTGAACGACCGCGGATGCAATGGCATCATCATCGGCGAGATTTGACGCGCAATTCGAGTGGTATGAAAATGTTTTTGCCCTTGTTCCCATTGGAAATCGTGGTCTTTCCCGACGAGACGTTGCCCCTGCACATCTTCGAGCCGCGCTATAAGCAACTGATCGGCGACTGCCGCGACGAAGGAATCGCATTCGGAATCCCCCCGGTGCTCGATGGCAATCCCGCGCGATTCGGCACTCGGCTCAAGCTCGATCAAATTATTCGCAACTACGATTCCGGTGAGATGGACATTCTTACGCGCGGACTCGAAGTGTTCCAGCTCGTGGCGTTTCAAACGGAAGTCCCCGGCAAGCTCTATTCCGGCGGCGAAGTGAAACTCGTCGAAAACGACTCGGCCTGCGAACAGCCGCTGCAGGAGGAAGTCGTCCGGCTGTTCAACGAGTTGCAACGCGTGATCCGCAGCAATCGGCGCCTGGAACCGGGCGACCGAAAGAACTTGTCGTTCCGGCTCGGACACCACGTCGGCCTGGGGCT
>JBGTJY010000504.1:0-1996 GCA_041744855.1 Candidatus Hydrogenedentales bacterium | reverse complement strand
CATTTCCGCTCGCTCCAAGCGCGAATTGTCCGCATCGTCATCATCAATGCCGACGACGAGGAACGGCCGGTGAACGAGTGGCTCAGGCCGCTCCTGGCATCGAAGCCCCTTGTCACGATGGTCGCGGAAATGCCGTATCTCGCGCTCGAGTGGTTTCAGAAAAAGATCGCCGAGCTTGGGTTTGAGAAGTCGCACGCGAAGTGGTCCGTGCAAAAATTCAAGACGCCGCCGCGAATCGACAGCGGACTGATCATCTATGAGACGTGGGGCAAGACCGAGGCGAAAGTTAAGAACGGTTCTGTAGACTTCGGCATGGAAATCACGCAGTCCGGCAGCGCGATCCGCAACTACGGGTTGCACGTTGCCGACGTCGTCATGCACTCCGACGCCTGTGTGTGGGCGAACGAAGCCATCAAGAAGAACCCCAAGAAATACGACCTCGCGAAGATGTTTTTGCTGAATGTATTCGGCGCGGTATTTGCCGAGCACAAGGTCATGATCCTCTTCAATGCGCGCAAGAATGAGGTGGAAAAGTTTGTCGGTTATTTAGAGAAGAACAAACTTTTCGCCGACGAACCTACAATGAACGAAGGGATCAACTACGTCGAGTTCAGCGTTCAACTCGACGCCACCAGCACGACGCTGCCGCTGGCGCAAGTGCGCTATGAACTTGCAAAACTAGGGGCCACGAGCATCGAGACGATCCCGCTGGACTCGTCTATTCCTTCGATCGGGGCGATCAGCTTCTGACGGGAAGCCCGGCCTTGAGCGCATCGAGAGTGAGTACGACGTTGCGAATCACTCCGGCTTAGCCTTCGCTCTGGCGACCTCGGAGCGCGCGCTTTTTTTCATCCCAATGTCCTGGGAGTAGTTGAATGCGGCAAGGGTTCTCGATCGCAGCTACCAGTCTGGCTTCGAGTGAGGACCGTTCATCCAACGCAGCTAACGCGTCGCGGACTAACTCGTCTGGTGAAGCGTAGCCCGCCGACTGCGCACGTTCGACCAATTCATTTTGAATCTCAGGTGAAACCAAGTTCATGACGAAGATTATACGTGACCCATCCAAGCCGAATCACGGCATTTCCGCTCGCTCCAAGCGCGAATTGTCCGCATCGTCCGCGGCGTAGTCCGGCTCGAACGAGGCTTCGCGGAAGCAGATGTACAGAAACACATGTATCGGCGACAAGCAAATCGCGGCGAACGTAGTTAGCACGATCTGAATCCAAAGGTAATTCTGCGGCCAAGTCATTCCGAGAAATCCGATGACTAGCGATACGACTATCAACGGGATGCTGAAGAGAATTCCTGCACCGAAAATCTGCCAACCATAACCCTCGGTCAATTTCCAACTACGGCGAAGAGCGTCGTCGGCGCTCGTGGCATTTCCGCACATGACGAGGACGTTGGCGAATGACAACTTAATCCCGACGTAGATGCCCGGAATGAGGCAGAAAAACAAGCCGAGCAGAGTCAACAAACCCGTCGCGATAAAAACGAGCGCGAGGCGCAGGTACCGCGGGAGGGCCGCAGCGAGAGCACGGCCGAGCGTTGGCGTCTCGTTCCGAGTGACGGCATCGACCACCCATAGGAACGCGCCCGTATAGAGCGGGGTAAGTAGGAGGCTGAAGAGATTCATCGCCACGCCGGCTTGCCAGTTTGCGAACGGGTCTTCAAGATCGGGCGGCGGAAGAAACAGTGACGGAAGCTGAGGCAGAAGGGCGACGATCGCCGTCATACCCACCAGCAATCCGGGACATTTGCCGTAGAGCCGGAATGTGTACGCGAGTTTTTCGTCCATGGAATTTCCTTTACATGAGCCAGTGTGTCGCTAGGATAGTCGGGCGCGCGGGGAAAATCGAGTGGGGAGTTTTCGAAGCGTTCGCCGCTTGCCGTATGTCTGTTATTATGTGAGACGGAATGGATACGAATCGGAACGCAGTTCTCCACCGGGTTACTCGGCGGCACTTCTTCGGCGAGTGCGGCGTAGGCCTGGGTT
>JBGTJY010000503.1:0-8030 GCA_041744855.1 Candidatus Hydrogenedentales bacterium | reverse complement strand
GTTTTCCGACAACCGCCGGCGGCGGAGCCCTCTTTGTATCGGGCGATTTGGACATCGTGACGTTCTCGGGGGGAGGTTTCGAGAGAAATACGACATCTGCCAACGGGTCGACGGCTCATGGCGGCGCTGTCTACGTCGACGGCGACTTGATCGGTACGGTGGAGGCCGTCGATTTCGAACTCAACGTTGCAGATGCAGACGGAAACGACAATGGCCGTGGCGGGGCCATCTACGCCGAAGGCGCTTGGTTGGGAGCGGTCGGGGAATGCCAATTTGCCGGAAATAGTGGTGGACGATCTGGTGGTGCGATCTACGTCGAGGGAGCGTCCGGTTGCGACCTGTTGGACAACATGTTCATCGAAAACCTTGCCGTGGGAGGATTTGAGGAAACGGTACGTGGAGGGGCCGTCTGTTTCGCGTCCAATCTCACGGGGACGGTATCCGGAAATACTTTTATGGCCAACAGAGCGGTAAACGCCAGGTTTCCCAATCCCGCTGCTGGCGGGGCTTTGTATGTAGGCGGGGACTTCATGTCGGACGTGGATCCTTCACTTGGATTCCGGCAGAACGTTTTTTTAGAGAATCTAGTGCAATCGAACGGAGCGACCGCTTTCGGTGGCGGGGTCTACGTCGCGGGTGAATTCGCGGCGGATATCGTGATGTCTGAGTTCGCCCTGAACACCGCGGGTTCTCGTGGTGGTGTTGGAGGGCGCGGCGGAGCGATCTACGCCGGGGGCGCTATTCGAGCCACGATCCTGCAATCAGCTTTCGTCGAAAACTTGGCCGCTGGGTCTGGCGGCGCGATTTACGGTGGAAACATTTTCTCTGGAAGCATACTCGACTCTGATTTTCTTCGGAATGCGGTCTCAACGTCGAGCAGTGGCAGTGTGACCGGGGGCGCGGTCACTCTGCTCGGTACGTTGGATAACGGCATAGTCAGCGGAAACTTGTTCGCCGACAACTCTATCGTTTCGACTCGGTTTCCAATCCCGGCAGACGGCGGCGCTATCTACATCGGTGAACTACTCGATGTCGACATTTCGGGAAATGTATTCGCGGCGAATTCCGTGCGTACAAACCAAGGGCTGGGCCGAGGAGGTGCGGTAGCCGTTATCGGAGAGTTCTTTCGGGACCGCTCGTTTACCGATAACGTCGTGAGCGGAAACACCGCGGGTTCGGGCGGGGCGTTGTATTTAGGTTCGATGGAATTGAGCGATCCGATCATTGCAAACAACCGTTTCCTCTACAACGGTGTGGTGGGAAACCCGACGCCGCGCGCCGCGCACATCGCATCGGAGCAGAGCCTGCGGGTCATTCACAACACGTTTTGGGGCGAGGCAGCCGATGACGCGGCGATTGTGCTTGGCGCCGGCGCGACGGAAACGAAAATTTACAACAACCTCTTCGCGAATATCGGTACTGGAATTTTGAAAATTTCAGATTTCGGTCTTCCGATCAACAACAATTGTTTTTTCGCGATTCCAGATATCATCCAACAGGTGGACGAACCGCTCGGAAACGACCTCACGGCGCTTAATCAGTTATTCGCACCGGATTTCGCCGACAACACCATCGCGATTCCGCGGATTGTAGGCGAAGGGAATCAGTTGGCGCTGCCGGAGCGGCTCCGGAAGGCGGGGTTATGGAGCGCTGAGCCTGAGTACGACAGCCTATTGCGCGCGACTCGGTTGAAGGACGCCGATCAGAATTGGATCGTAGACGAATTGGTAAATCGAGTCATCAGTCTTCCGATTGGCGACGAGACGCGCGCCCATTTCATCATTGCCGGCAACGATGAAGACGAAGTCTTTATTGCTGGGAGAATCACCCCGATTGGGCGCGACTTCGATTTCGAGGTAGACCGCGGCCGCGACGGCGACCCCTACAGCATCGACGACTACCACTTGACGGATTCGTCGTCGCTTATTAATCGCGGAAGATTCGTCGACGACGAAGTACCGCCTCACGATCGGCTTGTGCCGCTGGATATCGATGGCGACGAGCGGGGCATGGAAGAACTGAATTGTAACCCGGATATTGGGGCAGACGAGTACCCCGAACTGGAGGGTTGTGAGGGCGAAGGCGAAGGCGAAGGCGAAGGCGAGGGTGAAGGCGAGGGTGAAGGCGAAGGTGAAGGTGAAGGTGAAGGTGAAGGCGAGGGTGAAGGTGAAGGTGAAGGTGAAGGCGAAGGTGAAGGTGAAGGTGAAGGCGAGGGTGAAGGCGAGGGTGAAGGCGAGGGTGAAGGCGAAGGCGAAGGTGAAGGTGAAGGCGAAGGCGAGGGCGAGATCGTCTGCCGCGTTCGAATCGAGTTGGAGAGCCGACTCGAAGCGTTGATGGCGGAGCTCGAGTCCCGCGGTGCGCAGTTCGCGACGGCGGAATACCCCAATGCAACGCGTAACGACATCGACGGCGACGGGTTGCCGAACCGCGCGGTGCTGCGCTTGATCGTTCGCATCGTTTGCGATCTTGAATTCAACAAGGTCGTTCCGCGCGTCGTTGTGGATGCCACGAATCAAGCCGTTGCGGCGAATCTTGATCTTCTGAACGAGGGGATTGCCGACGGCGATTTCGAAGATATGCGGGAGGCAATGGCGGTCTTAATGGCGTCGAGCAGCGCCGCGCGCGATCAGCTCGCTCGTTTGGCCGGCGCAACCAACGGCGGCCTCTATATGGTCGTGACCTGCGACGCCGACGGTTGCAGTGCGACGACGACGCCGGGCAGCCAGCCGTACAGCGCGTTAGGCGACCCTGACGGTGACGGGAGGACCAACAGAGACGAGTTCGACGATGCGGGTGGCGACCTCGATCAGTTCGCAACGGATGCCACGACAGAAGATGATGACGACGACATGCCGATGAACGGTTGCGGTTCAGGCGGGACCGGCAGCGGGCGCAGCGCCAGCGGCGATGTGCTTATCCTTATCTTCGCGGTGAGCGCGATTGCGTTTGGTCGTCGAGCCGCTATTTGAGCAAATAACGTCTGCCGCACATTGGAAGGGCCGCGCCGGAATCTCCCCGACGCGGCCCTATGTGTCTGTGCGAGTAGGCCTGTAAGCCGAGTTCTGTCTAGGACACCGTGAAGCGTCCCGAGACGGCCATTCCTCTAGGACGTACGTCGCCGTTCGCCTCAAGCTTCCTACCCGGGAGCGGCGCGGGCCACGCCATTGCTCCCCTATTTGGAATTGCTCCGGGTGGGGTTTAGCCGGCGGGACTGTTGCCAGCCCGCCGGTGCGCTCTTACCGCACCATTTCACCCTTACCGGCACGCGTCCCGAAAGGACGCACACCGGCGGTATCGTTTCTGTGCCACTTTCCGTCGGGTTGCCCCGCCTTGGCGTTACCAAGCACCCTGCCCTTCGGAGCTCGGACTTTCCTCGCCGACCCGCGAATCGAAACTCGTGGACCGCCGCGACCGTCCGGCCTGCTCGCCCATTAACTTGACCCCACCTCGAATGCGTATGTCAAGTGCCCGAGTACGAAATTTGACAGATTGATTAAAGAGGTCTACACTGTTTTACGGAATTACGGAAACCCGCCATGCGCTACCGCTCATCGACATTCCTCCCATTCTTCGCATTCCTCCTCTTCGGCCTAAGCCTCCACACTTTGGCTCAGGCGCCGCGACCGCTGGAAATCGCAATCTTGTTCGACGACTCTGGAAGCATGCAGGACGAAATCGAAGAGATGCAGTTGGCCGTGGCCGATTTCGCGCAGGAAATCCAGGCGCAGCTATCGGAGTGCACTTCGGCGGTTCGATTCGGCTTGCTGTCGTTCAGCGACGATTTCGACATCGAACTGGATTTCACCACAGAGGTCGACGTGCTCGAGGCTGCCGTCTTCGCGCTCTCAGCCGGAGACGGCGCGCGGTGCGGCGAGCTGTCGCTCGATGCCATTGCGCTCGCCCACTCCGGCCTCGATTGGAGTGATAGTTCCGCTCGCGTGTACTTGATCGTCACCGACGAACCCGCTGCTACCCTGTTCGATGAAACCGGCGAGACCATGGCGAGGATGTCGCAGGCCATCGGGACCCTGCAGCAAAGCAACTCCGTCGCGTTTGTCGTCTCGCCCGTTCTTGAATCGGCGGACATCTGCCCGCTGATAGGGGTCGAGGACCCATTGAGCGAGGTCGATGTGCGCCGCCTCGCCGCTGCTACGGGCGGCGCATGGTTCGATATCGACAATCGCACCATCGGCTCGGTGCTGGACGATCTGTTAGTGCGTATCCGGCCGCTGATCGGTGGGAGCATCGTGGCTGCGCCGGGACAGGCCAATCCGACCGCACAATTGCCCATCGTGTTCCACATTCGATTCGATGAGGTCGTGACGGGCTTCGACGCAAATTCGAGCGACGATGACGACATCATCTTTGCTGGCGGAGTTCAGGTTCTGGATTTCATCCTCGAGGGCTCAGGCGCGGAGTACACGCTCTTCGTCACCGCGGTCGCGTCCTCGGGCGACTTGATGCCCATCATCCCCGCCAACGTTGCGACAGGTGTCCTGTGCGATGGTTTCAATCTTGAAATCACGGGACCCCTCGTCCAATTCGACATCGAGCCACCCTCGCCGACGATCGGTCGCGCCGCAACGCAGCCCCATTTCACGAATTCACTGCCGTTCATATTCGACGTGACTTTCGACGATGTCGTCACCGGCTTCGACGCGAACGACTTCAACGACATCGATGTCCAATTCAGCGGCACGGCGCCCGTCACGTCGTACCAAGTCGCCGGGTTAGGCGCGCTCTATCAAGTCATCGTGACGGGCGTCGAATCGGACGGCATCATCGAAGCCACCATCCCGGCCGGCATCGCACAAGACGCGCTCGGCAATCTCAACGCGGCATCGGTCAATATCGACAACGTCGTCGTGTACGACACGGCGCCGCCGACCGTGATCGTTACCGCGGCGGACGGGCAACTGCTTCTAACGAATCAACTCCCGATCGAGTTTGACGTCCTTTTCGCCGAGCGCGTCGATGGCTTTCCGCCGGCTGCGCCCGAATCCGAGGCGATCGAATTTCTCGGCAGTGCCGTCGGAATCGCGTACGAGGTCCTCCCCGATACTGAATTCGACGCTGAAGTAAAGAACGGCGGATTCGAGGCCGAGGGATTTACGCCGTGGATTGCGACGACTGCCCCAGGCGGCGCCGGTGGCTTTTTCGTTCACGGCCCGCAATTGGTTTCTCCGCTGGGCACGCAACTCACGGTCGGGCCGTCAACGGGCCAACATCTCGCGATCTCTGATCAGAGCGTGCCCTCCGGCGCGGCGCTGACGCAGACAGTGCAATTCCCCGTCGGCTTCGGAGGCGATACGCTGCTGCACGTGGACCTCTTCGTCGACAGCGTGGGCACGGGCGAACAGAGCTTCGTGAGCGCGCCGCTCAATGTGCTCGACAGCGCAAATCAATACGGCACGGTCGATCTCCTGCGTCTCGGCGCGAGCCCCTTCGCCGATACGACGCCGGACTTGCTCGCGAATCTCTATCTTGGAGTCGATCCGGGAACGAAGCCCGTGCCCTACACGCGCCATACATTCGACATCACGCCGATCGCTGAATCGAGCGGCGGCGAATTTGTATTGCGCTTCGGACAGGTTGCGACCGAGAGCTTTTTCAACATCGATCGGCTCGCCTTCATGACCATGGGGATCGATAATGTTTCGATCCAGACCGTGTTTACCGGCCTTTATCGAAAGTATCGAATTCGCGTCACCGCAATCGAGACTGACGGCACCGTGATTACAGCGATTCCGGAAGAGTCCGCAAACGACCTCGCCGGAAACTTCAGCGCATCGTCTGCCGATCCGCCTATTGTCCGCTATGACATAAGCGCCCCCGCCGTGGAAATCATCGGCCCCTCCGAGTTCGAAACGGCGATCGGTCCGATCGAATACCAAATCGAGTACACCGGCGCCGACGAGGTGACGCTCGCGCTCGACGATGTCCTCGTCTTTCGCACGGGTTCGGCTGATGGCGAAGTGCTGCTCGGCGGCGCGGGCACCAATCGGCGCACCGTCACCATCACGCGCATCACCGGCATCGGAACGATCGCGATTCAAATCGCCGCGGACACCGCGCGCGACGAGACGGGGAATGTCGCCGGCCCATCGAGTCGAAGCGTTTCGTTCGCCGTCGATCCTGGATTCGAGCCGCAACTCAGCGTATCTCCCCTCGTCGTCGATTTTGGCCGGACGCGCCTCGGCCGCCGAACCGATCGCAGCGTGACCATAACCAACACGGGAGGCAGCGGGCTCGAGGGCAATGCGTCGACCTCGGGCGCGTTCTCGATCACGACCGGCTCGCCCTACCTGCTCAACCCGGGGCAATCGCGAGAAGCCGTCATCCGTTTCGAGCCCACTGCTCTCGGGGACGTTTCGGGCGTCGCGACTTTCACTGGAGGCGGCGGCGGCGAAATCGTATTGCGCGGAGAAGGCATCCCGCCCGATCAATCGGAGATCGCCGTGTCGCCGCTCAGTATCGATTTCGGCGATGTGCGGCTCGGCGATGCGATTTCCGTCATGATTCACGTTGCGAATCTCGGCACGGATACGTTGGTCGGCGAAGCGACCATCCCGCAGACGTTCACGGTTCTCTCCGGATCGCCCTACGCCATTCCAGCAGGTGAAACCGGCATCGTCGAACTCGAATTCGACCCGGGACAAGCGCGCGACTACGAGCAGGAATTGGTCCTCACCGGAGGCGGGGGCGCGACGGTGTTGGTCACCGGTTCGGCCCATGCGGCCCTGGGCGATTTGTCGGGGACGATAGAAGACGCGAGCGAGGAACCCGTCGACCATGCGATGATCGTGTTATCGCAAAACGACGTTCGAATCGCAGCGATGCTCGTCGATTCCCTAGGCGAATACGTCATTCCCAATTTGCCGGCAGGCGACTATGAGTGCGAGGTATACGCGGCGGAATTCCAAACTCAGTCACGCACGATCGAGATCGAGGATCGCGATCGCACGATCGCGAATTTTACGATGGAAGCTCGATCCGGTACTCCCACGATCCTGGGCAACGTGACCGACGACGAAAACGGCCAAGCACTCGGCGGTGTAGTCGTGCAAGCGATCGTCGACGGCGACATCGTCGCAGCGACGGTGACCGATGCGAACGGTGACTATGAACTCATGATCGCGGATACCAACGAGGACGTCACCGTTGCGTTCATTTCAGGATCGTTCGCCGAATTCACGAGCGTTCATCCGCTGCCCGACAACGGGGCGCTAACCGTAGGTGCGGCGCTCGCCACTACGTTGCCCGAACGCGCGCGCCTGAATGGTCGCGTGGTCAACGAGCGCGACGGATTCGGCATTTCGAGCGCGGTCGTGATCGTTTCCGCCGGCACAATCGTCCACCGGGCGTCGACGAATTCCGCCGGCAACTTCGACATCGCTGGACTCACTCCGGGTCTCGCGCGGGTCCGCGTCACTGCGCCGGAATACGAGTCGTACGGACCCCAGGCTTTCTCGTTGTTCGGCGGCAATCTGACACCGGGCCAACGGATCGAATTGGCGCCGCTTGAAGTCGATCCGCCTGACAACCCAGACACCGGCTGCAGCGCTCGCTATGGGGCCGCCGACTTTTCCGTAATTGACGTGATCGTCTGCGCCCTCGCCGCACTCGTATTCGTCTTGCGCGGGACGAAACCGCAAAAACCGGGTTTACGCCAATGAACCGGGCGCATACCGTTACGGCTTAAAGAAAACTTGGAAAATGTTAAAGATAGGAGTAAAATCGTGAATCACTCAACCATTCCTACCCCAGTGCCGCCCGAAATCCAACGGACGAATCCAAATATGACTGACTCAAGCACCGAAAATGACGTCCATGATCAAGGTAGCACTGTAAAAATGACGGTCACGCTGCCGCGCAATGTGGCGGCGTTCCTGCGTTGGAAGAACGTAAGGAATCTCGAAGACATTGCAGGGGCCGTGCTGCAGAAAGGCCTCCACGCGCCGTATCAGTTCCAGGATCTCGCGACCGGCTACGAGGTGCTTGTTCAGAATCCCGACCGTGGCGGTCCCGCC
>JBGTJY010000502.1:0-2629 GCA_041744855.1 Candidatus Hydrogenedentales bacterium | reverse complement strand
CATTCGAATTCAACATGGCGCGGCAGAAGGCGCGCAAGCCATGATCCTGGATCAACATGGTGGCTGCGGCCGCTTCCGTCGCCTCAGGTTCTCGTGCGAATGCCAATTCGAAGGCGCGCTCCCCTTGCGCCGGAACGCTGTCAATTCCGACTTCTTGTGCCAGCCGGGCCGCGAACGACTCGGCCATGTCGATCGTAAAGCTGTGATTCATGAGCGCGAGCGCCTGCAATGGGGTGGTGGTCGGAATGCGGCGCGATACCGAGAAGGCACAATCGGGCGCATCGAAGTCGGTGAGCACGTCGA
Source organism: Candidatus Hydrogenedentales bacterium (assembly GCA_041744855.1). GTDB lineage: Bacteria > Hydrogenedentota > Hydrogenedentia > Hydrogenedentales > JBGTJY01. The sequence continues at coordinate 2,326 of JBGTJY010000502.1, read as the reverse complement.
CGCGGGAGGCGCGGGCGTTCTGGTGGTAGACACTGCGGCGATACGTTTCCGGACCTAACGTCTCTCGCGGCGTGTAGGTTGCGACGTTATCGCGCGAGTATTCGTACAAGCGGAACCCCGGGCCGCCCATCCGCTCATCTAGCTTGCCAGCCAGCACGAGCATTGTGTCGCGGATTTCCTCGGCCGTGAGCCGGCGCGGCGAAAACCGCCATAGCAGGCGATTCCCGGCATCTGCGCGCGCGGCCTCTTCGCTATAGTCGCTCGACTGACGGAACGATTCGGACATGAGAAGCTCTTTGTGCAGCGGTTTTAGTCGCCAACGTTCGGCAATCAGCCGCTTCGCCAGGTAGTCGAGCAGCTCCGGGTGCGAGGGCTTTTCGCCCATGTAGCCGAAGTCGCTGGGCGTAGCGACGATCCCCGTTCCGAAATGGTAATGCCATACGCGGTTCGCGAGCACGCGCGGCGTCAACGGGTTGTCTTCGGCCACGATCCATCGCGCCAGCGACAGGCGCCGCAGTTGCTCGGGCGCATCGGCAGGTAACGCATAAGCTTGCGCAGACTCTGACGATGTGCTGATGCTCTCGAGGGTGACGGGCTCACCCTTTCGATTGGCGTCTCCTCCGACGAAAACGTGCTGCGGCCCTGCGGGCTGCTCGAAGCGTCCGACCCGCAGTGACGGGTAGCTCGGGAGCTCGGCAATTTGCTTTTCGATCTCGGACAGCTTCTTTTCGAGCTCATGGGCGCGCTCGCCTGCTTTGCCCGACGTCTCGACGGAGGCCTTCTGTTCGAGCCATTCTATTTTCCGTGCTTCGAGCTTTTCGAGCTTCCGCTCTCGCTTCCGCAGCTGGTCCGCGGGGGCGACGAGGCGGTCGTCGTGATAGACGCCGGCGAATGTCGCGTAGAGCCGGTAGTAGTCTTGCTGCAAGATGGGATCGAACTTGTGGTCGTGACAGCGGGCACAGCCGATCGTGAGACCCAGGAACGCCTCGCTCGTGGCGCGGATGATTTCATCCACGGTGTCGGCGCGGATCTGGGCCGCCTTTTCCGCGTCCGAGTTTCCGACAATGTCCGTGGGACCGCACAGCAGAAACGCGAGGCCGACTTCCACGGCGGGGTCGCCGCCGCCCACGGCATCACCGGCCAGGTGCTCTATTACTAGTTGATCGAATGGCTTGTCTTCGTTGAACGAGCGGATCACGTAGTCGCGGAAGGACCACGCGTTATCGATGACATGGTTCACTTCGAAGCCGGTGCTTTCACCGAAGCGCACTACATCGAGCCAGTGACGGCCCCAACGCTCGCCGTACCGCGGCGATGCCAGCAGCCGGTCGACCAGTTGTTCGTAGGCGTTGGGTGAAGAGTCGTTGACAAACTCGTCGACTTCTTGCGGCGTCGGCGGCAGACCGGTGAGGTCGTAAGTCACGCGGCGGATCAGCGTGCGGCGATCTGCCGGCGGGTTTGGATGGAGATTGTTGGCCGCCAGGCGTGCGTAAACGAAGCGGTCGATCACGTTGGCCTGCCACTCGCTAGGAACACCTTCCGACGAGGGTTCGGCGGACGTGAGCGGTTGCAGCGACCACCACGTAGTGTCCGCCTTCGGTTTCTCGCGGACGACGAAGTCCGCAGGCCATGTGGCGCCTTGGACGATCCACGCGCTGAGCAGGGCGACTTCATCGTTTGATAGCGGCGGGCCTTCCTTGGGCATCAAGGGCTTTTGTCCGTGGACGGCTGTAACAATTTCCAGAAGGTAGCTGCCGTCAGGATCGCCGGGAATCACGTAGCCGTGTTCCGCCACATCGCTTCCAGTCGCCAAAGACAGTTGCGATTTCGTATCGGCCTCGGTGTGGCAACGAATACAATGCCGCTGGAGTATCGGTGCGACATCGCGAACAAAATCAATCGGCGGAATGGCCGACAACGCGCTCGCCAATGGGTCGAGCGCGACAACGAGCACGAACAAGAACCAGCGGGCGTGGATCCACATCGGAGCAACCGTCACCACAAAGGACGCAAAGGGCACAATGGATAGAATAGACATCCCATCGGTCGTTTGCATAGTATGTGAACGGGTCGTGAGGAGAGCAACCGGATTCACTTTGTGATCGTCGCGCTACTAACGATTCAAAGTTTTGCAGCCAGCGCAGATTATTCGAACAGGAGATAACAGAGATAACGGAGACAAGGCGTAGAAATAAGATGAACAGAGCAATTCCGACTACACTTTGGCAGCTTTTCTCTGTTCCCTCCGTTTCCCTCTGTTCCACGGAGGCCGCGCTAAGCCCTTTGTAGTTCAGCGTTTGATTGTTCTATTTCGAAGTGACTTCTA
>JBGTJY010000501.1:0-1786 GCA_041744855.1 Candidatus Hydrogenedentales bacterium | reverse complement strand
GCCGTTCGTGGGCCGATCAAGCGCGCCAATGAGGTTGAGCAGCGTGCTTTTTCCGCTGCCAGACGGGCCGATGATCGCGATTGAATCGCCCGCGTCGACGCGCAGATCGATCGAAGATAGGACGGGCGTGATGCCGGGCTCGCCGGTGAAAGTCTTCGATACTTGGGAAAGTTCGAGTAGTCCGTTCGATTCAGCCATGAATGCGCTGCTAATTGCTCGCCGGCTCGGGCGTCTGTGATCCGGGCGTCTGTGATCCGGGCGTTTTCAAACCGAAGGCGGTCACGGTGCCGTCTTCGCTGTTGACGAGGATCATGCCGTTGATGATCGCGGGTGAGGCGATTTCGTCGCTGATTTCGTGGGACCAGAGGGATTCGCCGGTGTCTAGCGCGAGCAGGTGCAACACGCCGTCGAGACCGAGAACAACTTTGTCGCCGGCGATGACGGCGGCAGACGGGTAGCCACCCGATTCGAATATCCATGCCTGCTTGCCGGTGAAGCGATCGAGCGCGTAGACGTTGCCGTCGTACGACGCGAATATGACGAGCTTTTCGCTCAATGCGGGCGTCGAGAATATTTCGTCGCCGCTGTCCTGGTTTGTCCAGAGAACCTTGCCGGTGCTGATGCTGGCGTGGAAGAAGTAACCGCTGTGCGCGCCCGCGTAGATTGAATCGCCGGCAACCGCCGCGCCGCTGGCCACCTGCGAATCCGCGTCGAGTTCGATGTTTTTCTGCAGCGCGCCATCCTTCGCGGAGAAGACATGAAACGCAGCCGCACAACTGCCGTAAACGATGTTGCCATCCGAAATCGAAGCGGAGCCGTCGCACCGATCGATGGCGTCGGCCTGCCAGATGCGTTCGCCGGTGATGGGATTGATCGAGTGCAGCGTGCCGTCTTCCTGGCCGATGACGAATAGTTGCGGGGCGGCGTCCGCCTCCTCCGGTGTGTACAGATTCGGCGAACCCAGTATTGGCCCTTCGACGGCGTAGGTCCATTTGATCGCGCCGTTGGCCGCATCGAGGGCGTAGAGCGTGCCGTCGAGCGTGGGCACGAAGACGGTCGAGAGGAAACACGCGATCGGCGCATCGAGCCGTTCGGGACGCTCGTTGCCGTTGGAGAGTTTGCGCGTCAGCGTTTGCGACCAGCGTTCGTTGCCGGCGAAGTCGAGCGCATACACACGGCCACGGAGCGTGTTGACGTAGATCCCCGCGTCGTCGGCGACAGGCGTGTAATAGAGCGCGCCGTCGGCCTGGAATCGCCACAGCACCTCGGGCGCGGCGGGGAGTTGCGCGTCGGACAATCCAGTGAGCGAGGGCCCGCCGTGAAAGGTCGACCACGTCGCCGAGACGGGCGTCACGATTGGGCCGACCGGCGGCAATGGCTCCGTGGGTCCTTCGGTCGGAGGCTCGGCTTCGGGCTCGTCTGGCGCGGTTGCGATTTCGTTCGGCGTTGGCGGCGTCGCGGATGGCGGTTCCGGCGCGCGCGGAACCAGGATGCGTTCCGCGAGGACAACGCCCACGACGATCAGCGCGATCGCAATCGCGGGCATGGGTATTTTGCGTTTCTTTTCGTCGCTCATGTGAGGGATGCGTACACCGCAGCAATGCCCGCGGCCATTTTTTCCACGTTGAAATGTTGCGCAACGGCGTCCCGGCCGCGCTCTCCGAGTTCACGGGCGCGATCGGGATCGAGCAAGAGGGATTCGAGCGCGCGCACGAGCGCGGCGGGATCGTTGGGATCGTAGAGCACGCCGCCGCCCGTGGCGCGGACGACTTCGGGATATCCGCCC
>JBGTJY010000500.1:0-1931 GCA_041744855.1 Candidatus Hydrogenedentales bacterium | reverse complement strand
CTCCCGGGTCGACGTAGCGTGTCATCGAATTTGACTTGCCGAGCGGGTCCGCCGTATTCTATGCGTCTGTGGGCTGGGTTTCGCCCGCTGCGTTCCCATCCAAGTATCTGTCCCACCGGACTTTAGCTAGTTCGAGACCCTAGAAAAATTTCAAGGAGAGTATCGTGAAACGCACATTTCAACCGGCGGTCATTCCGCGTAAGCGCACGCATGGCTTTCGCGCGCGCATGGCGACTGTCGGCGGCAGAGAAGTTTTGCGTCGTAGACGGCGCAAGGGCCGTAAGCGCCTGACTGTAGTTTAATTCCATCGTTATTAGCGCGTCGGTGGTGGAGTTGCCCACGCGTTCAACTGAAACCGAGACGAGTGTAACCGAAGACCGAGCGCCAAGGACGCTAAACCTGCGACAGGGTACGCACACGAGCTTTGGTAGTACGCAGACGAGCAATCGGTATTGAGTGAAAGTGGTGGTATGCCTGCGGTGCCGGGCCAGACCTCAGTTTTCAAAGCCAACAGATTTCCGAAATCCGAACGCCTTACGAAACGCCGCGAATTTCTCGAAGTGTATCGCACAGGGCGAAAGACGTACGGAGGCCCGTTTATCTGTTTCGTGCTCCGGCGAGTCGGGCAGGGCAGGAAGTTTGGCGTAGCGGTACCGCGTCAAGTGGGCGGGGCGGTGATTCGCAACCGGGTGAAACGATACCTACGCGAAACGTACCGCTTGAACCGGCAACGCTTGGCGGAGGATGCGGCGATTGTGATCGTCGCCCGCGGCGGGGCCGGCAACCTGAACTACCACGAATGTGCAGAGGCAGTAACACGGCTCTTCCGAAAGGGGAACGTGCTCAGTGAGTAGGCTGCTATGAGTAGGCTGCTGATTGGGCTGATTCGCTTTTATCAGATAGCGATTTCTCCCTGGCTGGGCGCGAATTGCCGGTTTAGCCCCTCCTGTTCTCAATACGCGCTCGAAGCGATCGCCAAATATGGCGCGCTGCGTGGCACATGGTTCGCCACACGCCGCCTATTCCGGTGTCAACCCTTCGCCAGGGGTGGCTACGATCCCGTTCCTTAAAGTTTTGGGAATTCGGGCAATCGAGCCCAGCATCCTTGGATAGCGCGTGGTGGCTTAAAAGAGCCCTGCGCGCGCGGTCCCTGACCGACTGCCACCCTCGATGTGGGATCAAGATCGCGAACGAGAAATGAGGCGCAATCAGCTGCGCGCCGTGCTGGTGATGACGCTGCTGCTGATTGGCTGGTACTACTGGTTTGTCCCCAAGACGCCGGTGGTGCAGCCCGAACCTGTGTCCAGGTCGACGTCATCGACTGCGGATTCCGGCGAGCGCAATCCGCTGTCTCCCGCGGAGTCGCCGGAAGCGACCGACGCGGCCGAGGCGCTCCTTCCCCCTGTCCCCGAACAGGTCGACCCCATCGCGGACGAAGTCGTCCTTCGCGACGACACGCTCGAGCTGACCTTCACGAAAATCGGCGCACGGCTCAAGCGCGCCTCTGTGATACTCGGCGAAGGCGGCGAAGACACGATCCAACTCGTCCCCCAGATTCCCGTCGTAGAGGAGCTTCCGCAACTGGCGGAAGTAATTTCTGACACGACCTGGGTTTATCCGTTTGGCCTCGAGTTCACGGATGAAGCGATCGGTTCTGCGCTCGACCTCCGGCGGTGGTCTGCCGAAGTCGACGAGACTACTCGGACGGCTACATTTACCTTGGAAATTCCGGGCCGGGCCGAGGTTCGCAAAATCTTTCAGCTCGGCGATTCACGTCACGTAGTCGAGGCTCGGATCGAATACGAGAATACCTCGAGCGAAGCGCAATTTCTCGGCTTGGACGCGACCCCCGCTTACCGGTTTTCCTGGGCTCAAAAAATCGACTCGCAAGACGTGGGCTACGGTTCCACCGAGATCGGAAGAGCACACGT
>JBGTJY010000499.1:0-12584 GCA_041744855.1 Candidatus Hydrogenedentales bacterium | reverse complement strand
AATGCGCGTCGCCGATGAACGCGTGCAGGTGGCGCCGGGCCGCGCGGAGCGGGCGGACCTGACAGTGCGGTGCAAGGGGGAGTTGTTTCTGGATATCCATCGCGGCGATGCGAATCCGGTACTCGCCATCATGACTGGGCGTCTGAAACTCAAAGGGAATCGAGCGTTGTTCCTGACCTTCCCGCGAATCCTCGCGCAGACGCCGGGGCATTCCTTGTTTCATCGATGGGCGTGGAAAGCCCGGCGTTGGTGGAAGACGCGCGCACTCCGGGAGGGACGCGCTCGTCCGCAGTCGCGGCCGCGTCCGGGTTCGTGACGAAACCGTCGGGTAGGGCGCATATTTCGGACGCGCGGGAGCGCGTCCCTCCCGGGAAAAGACGCAGCTGGCGACAGGATCCGGAAGGCCGCCGCGCGACGATTATTGAAGCCGCCAAACGGGCATTCGCCGCCAACGGCTACGCTCGGTCCCGCACCGAAGACATTGCGCGGGACGCCGGTGTTGCCGAAGGGACCATCTTCCACCTCTTCGGCTCGAAGCGGGGCCTGCTCGACGCGGTCGGTGAGGAATATGGGCAGGGCATGGCGAGGGCGGCTTTCGGCGGGGGCGAGGCGGAGTATTCTCCGCTCGACATGGAAACGATCGTGCGGAACATTTTCCAGTACGTGCGCGAGACGGAGGGGGCGCTCGCGGGCTTCCTGCTCGCCAATGACCCGCTCGAGGGCGGCCCCGCGCAGGACGCGAATCGGAGGCGCATGGTTCACGCGATCGAAGCCAATCTCGACCGCTGGACCCAGGAAGGCCTCATGATGCCGGCGCATGCGCAGATCCTCGCGGAGATTCACTTCTCGCTGGTCGAGGGCGCATTGCGGGATTGTTTCCTGCGTCGCGGCGGCGCGGAGGAAGAGGCGTATATCTCCGAGTGTGTGCGTGTGCTCGGTGCGTCGCTGATGGCCCCGGGATGAGATCGTCGGAGATCGTGGCACGGGCTTCCAGCCCGTGGACCCAGACCTACGGGCTGGAAGCCCGTGCCACATTGAGATTCAGAGGTTTCCGTCGGATTCAGTCCGCAGCCCGTGGACCCAGACCTACGGGCTGGAAGCCCGTGCCACGTTCTTAGGCGGCCGGCGTGTCGAGGGATTCGAGGGCGCTGCAGTAGACGCGATAGCCGTCGGACAGAGGAACGTGCAACTTCAGGAGGCTTTCGGCGCAGCGTTCCGCGAATATATCGGCTTCGAGAGGTTCCCCGGTGTGGGCTTCGGCGATTGCGGCTGCCGCGGCGATCATCTCGACGACATCTTTTGCTTGTTTCGCAAGTTCGGGCGCGTGATGGAACCTGATCGGCTCGGAGATTTCCGGCGGAAGGCCCCAATGATCGGCCAGCAGGTATCCGGCCTCGGCGTGCGAGATTGCCATCTGTTGCTGCTCGGCCGCGATCAACGCGTCACCCGTCAGCGCGGCATCGATCTTCGCGTACTGCTTCGGCGCGACTTCCGAGAGCGCGAAGCGGCCGATGTCGTGCAACAATCCTGCCGCGAACACTCCGCCTTTGCGCTTCTCTCCGCGCGATTCCGCAAAACCTTTCGCAGCGAGCGCGCAGAGCATCGAGTGTCGCCAGAAACGCTCGATATCGAAGTGTTTCGAGCGTTCCATCAAGTCGAGCACGGCGGACGACAGCACGACCATGTAGGTTTCTTTGAGGCCCAGCAAGGTCGTCGCGCGCTCGACACTATCGATCTTGTTCGAGAATCCATACGCCGCTGAGTTGGCGAGCCGCAACAACTTCGCGGCGACGGGCGGATCGAGCGCGATCATGCCCGCGATTTCCCGGAGCGAAGAATTCGGATTTTGCGTGGCCTCTTGCACGCGCTGGACGGTTTGCGGCAGGGTCGGCAACTGATCGAGTTCTCGCACCAACTGCGCCACGTTGTGCAACTTGACGGCGCTCTCGATGTGTTCTTCGGTCGAAGGTGCAACTTCGCCGTACATCTCGCGCGGATAGTACCGTTCGATCGCGCGCTCAAGATCCGCGCGATTGATCAGGAGGGCCTTGACGCGCAACCCCGTCATCTTTTCCAGATCGTCGATTGTGTCCGAATCGAGCGGGAAGGCCATGCCAACGGTCAGTAGTTTCCCAAGTCGATCGATCGGAAAAACTTCATGTTTGACCACGTAGGCGCGCGGAATCAGCGTGCAGAGTTCCAGCGGCACTTGGTAATTCGCGAGCTCGATGCTGGGGATGCCCCGCTGGCTGGTGATGAAGCGGGCGAACTGGTGGGCATCGAGATGGCCGAGCTTGATCAAAATCTCGACGATTTTGCCGCCGCCGCGCTTCTGATACTCGAGCGCCTCGGCGATCTGCCCGGGCTGCACGTAGCCATCCGAGACGAGCAATTCCCCGATACGCTGGCGACGTGGTCCGGATTCGGCCGAATTGGACGTACCCGAATTGGACTTCACCGGCACGGTCGTAGTTTGAGTCTTGGCCACCCCACGAGCCCCCTGTCAACCGCTGACCTGCCGCCGGTACGCGAAAATCCGGCTTCTACACGGCTGCTGCGTTTCCCCCGTAGCATCTTCCAAGGGAATTATGCCACCGAATGACGAGTTTTATCCATTTTTCATCGCTTAAACGCGCATTCGTCGGTCGGGATGTGTTACAAATTGCGTCTAACAAACGAGTTACACCGAGGTGCCGCTTATGAAGGTCGCAGATAAAGCCGCAATCGTTACGGGAGCCAGCCGGGGCGTCGGCCGATCGACTGCCATCCAGCTCGCGCAACGGGGCTGCGCCGTCGTCGTCAACTACAGTTCCTCCGAAACCGAAGCCCAAGGGGTGGTGAAAGAAATCCAGGCCGCCGGCGGACGCGCCGTCCTATTTCGCGCCGATGTCTCGGATGACGGCCAATGTCGCGAGATGATCGATGCCGCCGTCCAAGAATTCGGGCGCCTCGATATTTTGGTGAACAACGCGGCGACGACGCAATTCATCGCGCACACCGATCTCGAAGGCGTGACGCTCGACGCGTGGGATCGGATCCTCGGCGTGAATCTGCGCGGGCCATTCCAGTGTTCGCGGGCCGCGGCGCCCCACATGCGCAAAAGCGGCGAGGGCGAGATCGTCAACGTCGCGAGCGTGGCGGGCGTGGCCGCGATGGGTAGCTCGATCCCGTATTGCGCATCGAAAGCCGGGCTCATCAACATGACGGTTGCGCTTGCCCGGGCGCTCGGCCCGGCGATCCGCGTGAACGCCGTCGCGCCGGGTTTCATCGAAGGCGAATGGCTGAAAGCAGGCCTGGGCGATCGCTACAACGCGCAACGCGACGCCGCATCGAAACGCTCTGTGCTGGGAAAGGTTTCGCAGCCCGATGACATTGCCGACGCGATCATGGGGTTCATTACCGGCTCGGATATGGTCACGGGGCAAACTACGGTTGTGGATGGGGGGATGCTGATTGGACCGAAGTTCTGATTAGCACTCATTTCACAACTATGTAGCGGCAGAGAGATCATGCGCATGACCCATGTATATTGAGTCAAAGAACGCAGAGTTGAGTTGCAGTTTGGGGGAGCAATGGCCTGTCGATTGTGTTTAGAAGATAAACCTCTTCGGGATTCACATGTTTTGCCCGAGTTCCTGTATGTGCCAATGTACGATGAAAAGCACCGACTTTGGTTGATGTCGACCAATAAGGGGCAACGTTCGAAGCAGGTGCAGAAAGGATCGCGAGAAAAACTTCTCTGCGATGATTGCGAACAAAAATTCTCAAGATCGGAGCGCTATGCGAATCACGTTTGGTTTCGCAAGGCTCCCCCTAACGTCGAACAATTTTCGCTAGGGCTCAGGGCACCGAACATCGACTACAAGAAGTTTAAGTTGTTTCAAATGTCGTTGTTGTGGCGAACCAGCATCTCGTCTCTGGAACCGTTCAAGAATGTGGTCATACCCTCGCACGAAAAGAATCGACTCCGTGAGATGCTATATAACGAAGACCCTGGCCAGAGTTCGGACTACTCCTGTTTAATTGTGATTAATCGGAACCACCTCGACTTCACGAGCGGCGCGATCTACTGCGATTCGACTCCCTCAGACAGTGGAACGATTGTGCGGTTGATGATGGCCGGTGCGTTTTGGTGCTTTCATGTACCCGAAGCCGGGCCGACGATGATGGAGAGAAAGCTATATTTGACCGAAGACAACGTGCTTCCCATTCTCTTCGAAGAAAAATACTCCACCGCGATGATCACAGAATTTATGCTCTCGTTAGCTCACAACGTAGTTCAGTAGCCTGCTCAAATTGAATTCTATGAAATCTATCGATTCCTGATTGAGATGTCGGCAAAAGAGCGCGCAGTGGGTGAAAGCGGAGAGATTCCCGCCTGCGCGGGAATGACGGAGCGGGAGCTTTTTCGTAAAGGCATAAGACGGTACAACGTCGTGCGACTTCCCAATCGTGAAACACTGCCGCTGCCCGCTCTTACTTGTAATCCGATTTGTCGCCTGGATCGAAGTAGTAGTTGTTCTCCGGCCCGAACCAGCCGACGCCCCAGGTGCGGTTGCGGCCGCCGTAGATGTTTAGTTCCGGCGCCCAGCCCCAACGCTCCGACGTGATGTGGCCGTCGGCCCAGAGTATGTTCGCGCGGCCGTTATGCCGGAAGTGGATCGATGGCGCCGCGAACCCGATCGACTCGTCGCCGCGTGGCTCGTCGGGCGTAGGGAAGTGCGGCGATTCGATGAAGCCGTATTCGATGATGTAGTTCTCGAGGGGCAAGGCAGCATCCGCGAATAGAACCGTTTCGACCGGATGCAGCACGCGCGCGGCGGACGAGGTACGCCGTACCGATTCGGGAAATTCGTTCTCGTGGTACGTGCCGCCGATGTACGCTCGGTTGTAGCCATAGCCGCCCGTGCCCGATTCGAATGCGCCAGCTACGTCGCCGTTCTTTTTGAATTCGGTGAAGACCGGGCATTCCTTCACGCGCGCATCCGTCAGGTAGTCGACGAGGGGGCCCTGTGCCGGATCGAACTCCTCGACGGGCGTTGGCCGCGCGCCGTGCCAGCGGATGAGGCCGCCACCGGGTCCGTCGATATCGGGCGATGCGGCGACGTAGCGGTCGTCGTGTTCGCCGATATACATCGAGACGGCAAGGTAGATCTGCCGCAAGTTGTTCACGCATTGCATCGCGCGGGCTTGTTGCCGGGCACGAGCCAGGGCCGGCAACAGCAGCGCCGCGAGAATGGAAATGATTGCGATGACGACGAGCAGTTCGATCAGCGTGAATCCGCGGGTTCGCGCCGATGACGTCCACAGATTGCGCAGATTTTCACAGATGGGTTTACGATGGGTAACGAGGATCAGGAGTAGGACTAAGGTTGTGATGCCCGCGAATGTCATTGCTGGGACTGGGTAGAAATCGATCGGGGAGAGGATTTGGGTGTCGATGAATGCGGCGCCTGCGAAGACATCGAGCTTGATGAATTCGGTGTCGGGCGAGGTCTCGAGGATGAGCGGCGCGCGGCCTCCGGAGAGGACGACCTGGTGACCGATCGCGAACACGTCGGCGTCGCCGCTCGTGATCGTGGCGTGCATCGCGCTGATCGTGAGCGCCGTTCCATCGGGGACGACGTTGCCGAACTGATCGGTGACGGGACGCAATTGGAGCGTGGTGACGCGCGGGTCGGCTTCCGTGCGCAGTATCGCGTCGAAACGAATCGGCGGCGCGGGCGGGCCGGATCCGAACGTGAACGCGAGTTCGCCGAACGCGGATCCCGTTACGGAGGACGCAGTGATGATGGCGGTGCCCGCGATGGTCGACGGCGTGATCGCGAAGGCGATCGTGCCGCCGATGGTTTCGACCTGGAATCCCGGAATGGCTGTCGAGGCGTCCGGAGTTGCGATGGATCCGAGCGATGTCGCGACGGTGATCAGGGTCCCGTCCGCCGCGGGCTGGCTCGTCTCGTCGAGAATCGTGCCGCTCGTGATGCCGAGGTTGAGCGACGGATCGGCGACGAGGGAGGGGTCCGAGGGCGTGAGCACGATCGTGCCCATGGGTCCCGCTGAACCCGTGTCGCCCGCGCCAGGAATCGAGGCGAGCAGAAACAGGCCTGGGACGGACGAACGGAAGTTGACGACGTTGGCTGCCGCGATTACTTCGACATCGGAAATTGCGTCTGCGGTGTACTGGCCGCCGCTATAGAGGAGCGGCGACAGCGATGCCTCGTCGAGGCCCGCGATTTCGAGCGCGGTGTACTGCATCGTCATCAATGCGGACTGAATGCCTGCGCCGGTGAAACTCGGCTCCGAGGAATCCACGTCGAGACTCGCGCCGCTCGCGATCAACGCGCCGGGCAACATTCCGGCAGGCGGACTCAATTCGACGAGATCGACCACGACATTCCGCGCGCGATTGGGATCGGTACGAACGCCCGCCGCGAAAAGCCGGATTCGATTTCCCGCTGCGTCTGCTGCTCCGCCGAGGAGCGTGCCCGAGGGACTCCCGCCTTCCAGCGCGGGGATTTCCAGCGGAAGCACGGTGCTCTCGGGGCGGTTTGGATCGGAACCCGCCACGCGCGTCTCGTATTCGTCCAGGATTCCGTCGCCGTCGGAATCGATCGCGGGCGCCACATCGGCGACGGCCATGATCTCCGGCGACGACGGCCCGATGCCCATGATGTTTCGGGCGATGAGCGTCGTGAATCGGATGAAGTGAAACTCTGTGATTCCAGCCGGCAAACCGTCCGGCTTGATCGCCCATGCGATGTCGAAGCCGTCCCCGCCGCCGCTGCGTGGGGTCGCTCCGACTGCGGTGTTGTCATCAGGCCGCACATAGTTGTCGAGGTACGGCGCGAACGTTGGCGACAAATCCGCATAGCCCCAATTCGCGTCGATGCCGTCGTTCATTGTGTCGACGTCGAACAAATTCGGATTGCGGATCGCACCGGCGAGCAAGGTCGATGAAAACGGCGATTCGTTGCCGGGTCCCAGAGGCTCAGCGATTACGGGGGGGGTGCCGCCCGTGTACGGGAACGCGCGCGCGCCCGGAATGAAGTACCACGCGTCGTCGGCGATACCGTTCGCGTTCGCGTCGCGGCTGATTTCGATCGCTGCGGGTTCCTGAAATCGGCGCTGGGGCGAGCCGCCGATCCAGAATGCGTTCGAGTAGACAATGCAATCGATGCCGAACGGATTCGCCGCGTGATCGTCGACCGGCGTGCTGAATCCGAGCGTGAGCGTTCCGCCGACGCCGCCGATACTGACCACCTGCGAGTTGTCGGGCAAGGCAGGACTCTCGTTGCGTGGCGGACCGAGCGCGCGCGCCGGATCCGTAAAGCCCGATGGCGGATTCACCGGCGCATAGTGCAGCACGGAGTCGGCCCAGGGATCTTCCGCATTAGCGTTCACGGCGATCGCGAGCAGCACCCCCAAGCCAAGCTTGAGGGCGCCGCGCGCGATCGCGGACAGATCGTCTCGTGTGCGAAGAGCGATCATGGATTCACTCCTTAGCCGGCGCAGTCGTCATGGCGAGGAGACGCCGGCAGGCGTCGACGTGGCCATCTCGGATCACCGCGACAAACCACGGCTAGTTGCACCGTACCGAGATCGCGCGAGTCGCATCCAGCCGATCGCGATCAACGCCATACCCATCGCGAGAAGCACGGGCAGCCCCGCGGCCGGAACTTCCGCGAGCGCGTTTACAGTCGCGAACGACACCCCGGAGCCGCTGCGTGCGAGCATCTCGAATGTGACTTGGTTGAAGATCACGTCGTAGAAATCTTGATTACCGGCTGGGTCGAGCGTATCGAGGATCGTGCCGGTAATCGGGTCGACGATCTGAATTCCGCCGGGAAGCCCGAAGCCTTCCGAGCCGCCGATGACCAATTCTCCCAGCGCGGTGAATCCCGCGACGCCGCCCGTGTAGTACTGTCCAGCCGATCCGATGAGCGTGCCGTCGAGGGTCCAGTCCAACGGCGTTGTCATCGCGTGCGCGTCGAGGATGTCCGCAACGGCGAAGGTACGCAACTCGCGCGTGTTGGCGTCCATCGCGTAGAGCGTCGTGCCGGTCGGGTCGACACGGAGACTCGACGAAAACGAAAACGGCGGCTTGTCGACGATGACGGCATTGATCTGTGCGGCTGCCGGCTTCTTCACGACCACCGTGATACTCGGCGCGGATTTCGGCGAATTCAAATCGAGTATCACCAGCTCCGATCCGGAGAAGTCGTCCTTCCCGCGATCCAATAGCACGAGGTCTTCCGTCAGAAAGGCGCCCGAGAAGTGCGTCGGCGCCACGATTTCCGCCGCGGGCGAATAGTTCTCCGGGTCTTGCGTGTCGAACAAATACACCCGCGGACTGAACCCAGGCCCGAGCAACGCCGTTTGGCCGTCGGGGCTCATCGCGATGAATCCAGGATCGCCGACATAGCCTGTCGCCGCTTGCGGAACGAGCCCGCCGCCCGTGCCGGATTGAATGAAGACGCCGTCACCGTTCCACAAGATGAACCGGCCATCGGGCAGATTCGTCCCCACGACTACGAATGACCCAGGCGCGGGCGAAGGAAGTTGTCCAGAGACTTCGAATGACTGACCAATTGCAGGGTGAATAATCAAGAATGTAGCCGTGAACGCGACACCAAACAGTCTGAAGGCACTCATACCGCTGCGAGCTCCAATGCGACGGCCGGATGCGATTCACCCGGCACGTGACGCGGTCCTGAAAAAGCGGCAGATGTAAACGATGGGTTTACGCTGCAACAACTCTTTCGCGAAGTTGTGGCACTACATGAAATTGTGTTCGGGCAGGTCTTCTGGCTTCCGGATCCGCCTACTAGCTGCGCCTTCCCGCCTGAACGGCAGTGGCTTTGATGCAGCGTTCGTCCCCGGTTACAGCAGCGCGACTGCGACGGATTTGCACCGTCTTCCCTTATCCCTGGGGTGTTTCAAAAGGTCTTGGGTGATCGTTCTCCTTTCCGCGTGTTCGATGCGTTGACGCGAGTATAGGCCGAGCCTCCCCTGGTTTCAAGCGTAAAGGGCTTTCCAATAAATCGGCAAGGCGGTTACTCGTAATGCTGCTTTTTGAGCGGCGCGTCGTATCGACTGCCACATCAACGAATCGCGCCGCTTAAAAAGCAGCGCTACAAAGGAACGCGCGTTATCGACAAAAGTCCCGGCACTTTTTAGAAGGCCCCATAAGAAGAAATCTGCAGAAGGCCAAACCGCAATTGACCCGACGGGATGGACGGGATTCCGATTGGCAGTTACAATCTGCAGATTCGAACCAAGAACTATAAAGGGCTGATACCGTGATCGAAGCGCTCGTCAAAGGCCGGCCACTCGCCGCGTGGGTACTACTTGCATCGTTCTTGTTGGCGTTTGGTAGCCACGCACAGCCCGCGACGTCCACAGCGCTGCCGCGCGCGATTCCGGAGACCGAGGGCGTTTCATCCGATGGTATCCGCGCGTTTCTCGACGCGTTCAACGGAACCGCGCACGAGCTGCACAGCGTCATGTTGTTACGGCACGGTAAGGTGGTCGCCGAGGGCTGGTGGAAACCTTATGCGCCGGAACTCACCCACACCATGTATTCCGCGAGCAAGACGTTCTCGGCGACGGCTGTGGGCATTGCCGTGGGCGAAGGTCGAATGCGCGTCGATGACAAAGTGATCTCGTTTTTTCCCGAACTGGTTCCCGATCCCACGCCGCCGCACCTTGCGAATTTGACGGTGAGGCACGTGCTCTCCATGACGGTAGGTCAGGACCCCGACCCGACACGCCCTGTCGTGAGCGGAAGCGAAAACTGGGTGAAGGCGTTTCTCGCTACGCCCATTGTGAAAGAACCCGGTTCCACATTTCTTTATAACTCGCTGGGCTCGTATATGCTCTCCGCCATCGTAACAAACGTGACGGGCGAAAAGGTGATCGACTATTTGACCCCGCGTCTGTTCGAGCCGCTTGGCATTTCCGGTGTCGATTGGGAAACCGATCCTCAGGGAATCAACACCGGCGGTTGGGGTCTACGGTTGCACACGGAGGACATGGCAAAGCTAGGCCAGTTGTATCTTCAAGACGGGATGTGGAACGGGCGTCGTCTCTTGCCGGAGGGATGGGTCGCGGAGGCAACTTCGAGCAAGATTTTGCAGGAACCCGATCTGCCGATTGAAGAACGCGCAAAGAGCGACTGGCTCCAGGGCTACGGCTACCAAATCTGGCGATGCCGGAACAAGGCCTACCGAGGCGACGGGGCATTCGGCCAGTACATCGTGGTGATGCCGGAACAGGACGCGGTACTCGCCATCACCTCGCAAACCAGCAATATGCAGGGCGTACTCGATCTCGCGTGGGAGCATCTGCTGCCGGCGATCCACGATGACGAGTTGGACGCAAATCCGGCCGGTGTCGCATCACTGCAAGATCGGCTCGCAAGTCTCTCGCTTCCCGCACCCGCGGGGACCCGCGCCCCGGAACGGGAACAACAGCTCTCTGGGAAAAGCTTCGCGCTCGAGGCGAACGACCGGAACCTACAACGGATTGGTTTCGAGTTTGACGAGAGCGGATGCAACGTGGGCTTCGCGGACGATCGGGGCGCGTACACGATTCCCATGCGGGCTGGCGAATGGGCCTTCTCAGAGACCAACCGGCGCGGGCCCTATCTCGTGTCCCGGGCCAAGAATCACTTGACGGGACTTCCCGCATTCAAAGTCGCATGTGCGTATCGTTGGCTCGATGGGGATGTCATCGAGTTGACCTTAAGGTATATCGAAAGCCCTCATACCGAGACGCTCACCTGCCGCTTCACCAGTGAACGAATTGATATCAAAGTCGAGACCGGCATCACGCCGCCTTTTGATGTTGAGGGCACGCTGGCGCGGTGAGTTGTGCTTCGTCGCTTCGCTCGAAGGTGCACATCGAAATTGAAATCCTAGAAAAACTTCAATTCAACTTTCTTCCAGATAGGGCGCCTCGTCATCCCTGCATTTCATCCAACTCGTGGCTAAATTACAAGGTTAATCATCCATCGCGAGGTTTGACATCGCGGTACGATCCGAATCGATGGCGTCGAAGGCCTCGAGTCCGCGAGCTTTGGATTGATACCCCAAAAACTCGCCAACGAGTTTCATTGCATCAGCCGTCGCTTCGCCAATACACGCCCAATACCGTTTCGGCGGGTTGGGAAAGCTGGTGAACCGAGATCGTGTGGCCCTCGGACTTGCTGGACCTGCGGTGAAATTCTTGCGCGAGTTGCGCGGCTTCGTCGGGGTTTCGCGCGAAGACGCCGTAGACGATATCTCCGATCGCGCCGGCATTTCGCACGACGACCTGGTAGCTTGCGCCGATAGCGCTTTCACCGCGATGAAGGCGGAGCAACTCGAGCATGCTCTCGGCGAAAATTCGTTTGTCGAAAACGCGTGCCTCGACTGCGCTCGCCAAATCCTCTCGCTGGTTTCTGAGGGCAAAGCGGAACGCGGCCTCGGCGGTGTATGCGGCGGCTTCCGGGTCTGCTTCGGTATCGGAGCTGCGCATGCCGGCGTCGTGCGCCGCGGCGGCCTCGCCGATTTTTCCTTCGAGTTCGAGCGATTCCGCGCGGAGAATCCACGCCCGCCAACTGTTCGCGCCGAGGTCTTCGAGTCGGCGCATCGTATCGTGCAGCACGGCTGCGTCCCTGTGTTGCGCGGCGGTGAGGCCCCAGTTGAAGTACGCGTCTTCCAGATCGCTATCGGGTTGGATCGCGTTTCGGTAGGCCTCGTACGCCGCCGCCGTGTCGCTGCGTTCGCTGTGTAGAATCGCGAGGCTCAACCATGCGTCGCCGTCGGTTGGCGCGAGCGCGAGGTAACGCTCGTATCGGTCGATCGCAGCCGGTGCATCGCCCAGCAATCTGAGACAATACGCGGACTGGAACAGCGCCGGTGCGAAGTTCACGTCGCGTTCGAGCGCGTGGTCATATGCCTTGACGGCCTCCGAAAAACGTTCCATGCGGCCGAGCGCGATGGCATATTCGTGCCATACGAGCGGATTGTCCGGATCGAGTTCGCAGAGGTTTTCGAGGAATGTCTCCGCGTGGCGGTCGGCGCCGAGTTCCGAGAACGCCGTGCCGGCGCTGAGGATAAAGCCGAAATCGGCGGCCTCCTCCGTCATGAAATCTTCGATGAGTTGCTCGGCCTCCGCTTCCCGTTCGGAGTGTTCCAGCGCCGCGACTTGAATCGCGAAACTCCGGCCGCGCAGCGAACTCGGCAGCGGTTCGCCAGCGAGCGACGCGATGCGTTCGAGGGCTTCGGCCGCGTTACCCGCAAGCAGCGCCGATTCCGCGCGGTCCAGCATCGATTCGACGGCGGTTGCGTCGATCATTCAACGAGCACCTTCGCCATATTTCGTCGAGCGCCAGGCGCGCATTTGTGGGTCTCCGGTGCCCCGTATTGAAACCGTGGATTTTGCGGGTGGGACGTGCGTGGCTGCAAGTTGGTGGAGAGGAGAACTCGCGGGACGTTCCCAAACGAGACTTCGTCGCTCCCGCGCGGGGGCTTTCAAAAGCGGTTACTTGTAGCGCTGCTTTTTAAGCGGCGCGTAACACTGGACTTCGACATCAGCCGATC
>JBGTJY010000498.1:0-4690 GCA_041744855.1 Candidatus Hydrogenedentales bacterium | reverse complement strand
ACGGGCGGAGTTTTCCGTAGATGAAGTGGTCGGTCACCTGGCCGTCTTTGTACACCGTGTTTTTCAAGCGCGCTTCACATGAGTAGCCGGCCTTCTCGAGCACGCGCGCGGATGCGGGGTTCCACGCATACACGAGCGCCTGGCAACGAAGGATGTCGGGGTTGTGGAAGAGGTGGCGCGTAAGGGCGTTCACGGCAGCCGTCGCGATGCCACGGCCCCAGAACGGCTCGCCAACCCAATAGCCGATTTGCGCGGTTCGACTGAAGACATCGTTGAGGCGTTCGTATCCCGCACTGCCAATCGCTTCCCCCTCGAACTCAATCGCGAAGGCAAATTGCTTGTCGGGATTCATCGCGCGGGCCGTCGCGATCCATTCCTTCGCGACTGCTTCCGTATACGGATGCGGAAAGCCACGGCCCACGTTACGCCAAATGTTCCGGTTATCGGCGTAACGAACGAGCGCGGGCACGTCGTCCTCGCGCCAGGGACGGAGCAGACACGGGCCGGCGATAATTTCAATACTGACGGGAACGACGATCGTGTTCATGCGAAGCGTGATCCAGGGGGCGACAACGAAAGTTATTGTACGCGGATGGTATGCAGACTTTAACGCGGCTGCGCATTCACGTGGCCGACGCGACGTCCCGTCAGAATTTCCGACGCAAGACCTGGGAACTCAGATACATTGGTCGAAGGTAACGAGACGCATCGCTCAAGAATGACCTGACGACGCTCAGCCCGCCCCTTCCACGCGCAACACCAAATCCTTGCGAATTGCGTCGCGCCGATTACCGACCGCCACGATGTAGTGCGTTGCGCTCTCGGAAACGGAATCCGCCGGTTGGACGAGTCCGCTTTGCAGAATCAGCCGGATCGGTGAAGTTTTCGACGGGAGCGCTTCGCGCGTCGGCCGCGCGCCATTGGCTTCGTACTGAACGGCGACCGCGCCGCCCGCGAATTCTTTGGCGAATCGTTGCACGCGCGCGATGTAGTTCTTCGTTTCCTTGAACGGCGGGACGCCGCCGTATTCCTTCACGCGTCCCGGGCCCGCGTTGTATCCGGCGAGCGCCATCGAGAGATCGCCGTCGAACATGTCGAGCATCCGCGAGAGATACTGCGTGCCGCCGGCAATGTTCTGCGCGGGATCGAATATGTCGTTCACGCGCATCTCGTCCGCCGTCGCCGGCATGAGTTGCATCAACCCGCGCGCCCCCGCGGGTGACACGGCGTGGGGATTGAAATTACTCTCGGCGCGAATCACGGCGTAGATGAGATTCGGATCGAGCCGGTAGTGTCCGGCATAGCGCTCGACGAGATAGCGGATGTCCGACGCACTGTACTTCACGGAAGTCGATCCGAATTTGTAGCGATTGGGGACGACGATTGGATGGAGCTTTACGCGGACCTCTTCGTAATCCGGATTATTGCGATAGCTCTCTTGCCGATTCGTGAGCGTGGGTACGCCGGTCTTGTCGACGAAGTAGGTCACGTAACCGGCGCCTTGCGACATCACCGTGATCTCGCCGTCATCGGCAAGAGCGACGGGATGCGCGGCAAGCAGGGCAGACAAGGCGATGGCGCCGCGCGTTTTCGAGAATACCCCCATGATCGGCAATCCCCCGTGCATAAAAATATTGCCGGGAGTAATTGTACTACGAAAATCGACGCGATGCATCTTCCCCTGGTACCGCCGCTTTTCAAGCGGCGAGGGTGCTCAACTGACACGATCCCCTTGAGGGACAGCGATAGACGGTGATACCTTAGTCAGCGCGCACGATTTCCGAAGGGGGCATGTTGGGCGATTCTGGGCTTGGGGCGCACGAACCACTGCTGGAGCAGCGGGTCGGCGATTGCCTGAATGCGGGGGACTATCGACTGGCGACCGCGGAGTCGTGTTCCGGGGGATTGATCGCGCATCGCATCACCAATGTGGCCGGGTCGTCTGCGTATTTTCTGGGCGGAGTCGTGTCGTATAGCAACGACGCCAAGGTGAACTTGATCGACGTGCGCGAGTGGACGCTCAAGAAACACGGCGCCGTGAGCGAGCCGGTTGCACGGGAAATGGCCGAGGGTGTGCGCGAACGATTCGAGGCGGATTTTGGACTTGCGGTCACAGGGATAGCAGGGCCGGGCGGAGGTTCGGCGGAAAAACCGGTGGGCCTGGTATACATCGCGGTGGCGGGGCCGAAAGATACGCGCGCGCTGCGGTGCCTGTTTTCCGGCGATCGGGAATCGATTAAACAGCAAACGTCGGACAGGGCATTGCAACTACTTTTAGAGCAACCGCTTTTGGAGCAATTCGGATGAGTTCAGGTTTCGTTCACCTTCATTGTCACACGGAGTACAGCGTTCTCGACGGCCAGTGCAAGGTTCACGAGTTGTTGGAGAAGTGCAAGACCTATGGGATGAGTTCGTGCGCGATCACCGATCACGGCGTGCTGTTTGGCGCAGTCGAGTTTTACCAGGCGGCGAAGAACAAAGGCATCAAGCCGATCATCGGCTCGGAATTATACGTTGCGAAGGGTCATCGCACGGAACGCAAAGGGCGATCAGGCGACTACTATCACTTCCTATTGCTCTGTCAGAACGAAGAGGGCTATCACAACCTCTGCAAACTGAGCAGCGCGGGATTCCTCGAAGGATTCCATTACAAGCCGCGCGTCGATGATGAACTCCTCGCGAAGCACAGCGCGGGTCTCATCGCGACGAGCTCGTGCTTGGCGGGCGAGATTCCGCAATTTCTCCTCAACGGCAACATGGACGCAGCGAGCGCGGCGGTCGAAAAGTTTATCGCGATGTTTGGCCGCGACAACTTCTTGATCGAGCTGATGGATCACGGGATGGCGGAGCAGAAGAAGGTCAACCCGCTGCTTGCCGAGCTAGCCGAAAAACACGGGCTGATGATGATCGCGACGAACGATTGTCATTACGTGAACAAGGAAGACGCGCGGTCGCACGAGGCGCTGCTATGTATTCAAACCAACGGGATGCTCGACGATCCCGACCACTTTAAATTCCCGACGGACCAAGTGTATTTCCGCAGTCCCGACGAAATGCGCGCTTTGTTTCCGCAATGGCCCGACGCGGTGGCCAACACCGAGAAGGTCGCGGAACGGTGCAATCTCGAGCTCAAACTGGATGAGCACCTGATTCCAGAATTTAAGACGGAAGACGGGATACCGCAGCCTGAGTATCTGCGGCGTCTCGTGTACGAGGGATTGAAGGCACGTTACGGAGACCCCACGCCGCAACGCTACCTCGATCGTGCAGAGTACGAACTCGGCATCATCGAGCAGATGGGTTTCGTGGACTATTTCCTCGTCACCTGGGATTTAATCAGCTTCGCGCGGAAGCAGGGCATCCCGGTGGGCCCGGGCCGCGGTTCCGGCGCAGGGAGCATCGTCGCGTACGCGCTCAGAATCACGAATATCGATCCCATCAAATACGACCTGCTTTTTGAACGATTCCTGAATCCGGAACGCATCTCGATGCCCGATATCGACATCGACTTTTGTTATGTGCGCCGCGAAGAAATGATCGAATACGCGAGGGCCAAGTACGGCGCCGACAACGTATGCCAAATCATCACGTTTGGCCGGATGCTCGCGAAGCAGGTGGTGCGCAACGTAGGCCGCGTGCTGGGAATGCCGTACGGCGAGGTCGACCGAATTGCGAAATTGATCCCTGAAACGCTGGGGATGAAACTGGAAGTTGCTTACAAAAGCACGCCGGAATTGAAACACTTGGTCGAGAGCGATGCGAAAATCGGCCGACTGTGGGAAATCGCCCGACGCTTGGAAGGCACGATCGGTAACTGCGGCACGCATGCCGCGGGCGTCGTCATCAGCGATCGGCCGCTGACGGATCACGTCGCGCTCTACAAGGCGGCGGGCGAAGGCTCTTCAGTGGCGACGCAGGTCGAGATGAAGGGTCTCGAAAAGATCGGCCTGCTCAAAATGGACTTGCTGGGCCTGCGCACGTTGACGGTGATTCACGACGCGGTGAAGCTCATTCGCGAGTCGCATGGCATCGAGATCGACATTGACAGCATCGATACCAACGACCCGAAAACGTACGAACAACTACGGTCGGGCCACACGACGGGGATTTTCCAATTGGAAAGCTCCGGCATGCGCGATGTCGCGCGCCGCATCGGCCTCGAGAGTCTGGAGGAGATGTGCGCGCTGGTGGCGCTATTCCGGCCCGGTCCGATGCAGTTCATCGACCCGTACATCGAACACAAGCACCATCCGGAGCGCATTAAATACGATCACGAGATTCTGGAACCGATCCTGAAGGAGACGTACGGGATCGCGGTCTACCAAGAGCAGATCATGCAAATCGTGCAGGCGATTTCCGGCTTCAGCCTCGGGCAAGCGGATATCGTTCGGAAGGCGATGGGTAAGAAGTTGGAGGACCTGCTCGAAGCGCAGAAGCCCGTATTCGTCCAGGGCGCGAAACAGAAGCACAACATCGGAACCAAACTGGCCAACGAATTGTGGTCGAAAATCGAGACGTTCGCCGGGTATGGATTCAACAAATCACACAGCATGGCCTATGCCTTCGTGGCTTATCAGACGGCCTACTTGAAGGCCCACTTTCCCGCGGAGTTCATGGCGGCGCTGCTCACGAGTGAATCGAGCAACCTGAAGAAAATCGCGGTGTACGTCGAAGAATGCCGGCGCATGGG
>JBGTJY010000497.1:0-3955 GCA_041744855.1 Candidatus Hydrogenedentales bacterium | reverse complement strand
CTTGAAGCTTCTTCATCGTCTCGCAAAAGGTTGTACTAACGCTAGTCCAACCTGGGTAATTACCGATAACTGCATATCCAAAAACACGCCTTCCGACTAGTAACATCGATGTTCCTTTACTGAGGCGATATTCAGTGCGGTACATCAGGCCGGGGTCAATGATCCTAATGCTTTCCGGTATTTGTAACACTGCATCTCGTTGAACGATAGGGTATTCTTTTCCAAACTGTTCGTACATCATGCCGAAGATAGCGTCGCCCGGAGCTGTCGATAGGAATCTAATCTCTAGGATAGCTTCGAAGATCGGGCACGGCGTGATCTTCCTAGGCAAACGAATTTGGTGCACGATCTACTCCCGTTAGCTTCAAGCTGTATCGAATAGTATGTTCCTTGGACGAGATGCTTCAAGTTCTGAAGCGAAGGTTGGGCTTTACTGAAACGTCTAAAAGCGCGACGCCGTCAACTCCACGTCCGCGTGTTTCCACGCCTCCTTGAAGCGCCGCTCGATTTCCGCCGCGCTCGGTTTCTCTTGAGCAGCTAGCGCCTTCCAAAGGCCGAACAGCGTCCACCCATTCTCCGGGTTCCTCCGCAGTTCGTCCCAATAGACGACTTCCGCCTCCGGCGCGCGGTCTGCCTCGAGCAACACGGCGCCCAGCGATAGCCGCACCGGATAGTGCCAATCAGGCGGCTCGTTGTAGGCCAACGCGTCCTGCAGACGAACCGCCGTATCGAGGTGATAGATGGCCTCTTCGAAGTTCTGTGCCTTCGCATTGATCTCGCCTTCGAGACAATGCATCGCGATGGTCAGCACTTGTTCCGGCGGCGCCGAGAACATGATCGTCATCAGTTTGCCGCTATCGACAATCTTGCGCAGCGACTTCAATTCCGAGCGCGCGTCGTTCAGTTTGCCCTTCGCGCAGAACGCGCTCGACCGCGCATAGTGCCGCGCCGCGCGCAGATACAACAACGCTTCGTCGGGCTCTGGCAGTGCCAGAATTTCGTCCCACTTGCCGAATCGCGTCAGCGCGAAGTATTTCACCGCCGCAAACGTCTGGAACATGTCGTTCTCTTTCAATTGTTCCGTCGTCATTTGCGACCCGCACTTCTCCGCCGCCGCAATTGCCTCTGCGCTCTTGCCGAGATTCGTCGCCGCGTTCCACAGGAAATGGATGTTGTGCGGGTAGTACGCCAGCGGGTAAATGCCCTGCGCGCGGCACTGCGTGATGTAGCCCTCGTCCGCGTCGATCGCCTTCATGTTCGAATCATAGGCGTCTTCGTAGCGCCCGATTCGCATGTAAATGTGCGACGGCATGTGTTGCATGTGGCCCTGACCGGGCATCAGGCCGAGCAGCGTGTCCGCGCTCTTCTCCGCCTGCGCGGGGTGCTGCGCCTCGACGAGGTGGATGTGATAGTGCAAAGCGCCCGGATGTTTCGGGTTCGCCGCGAGCACGCGATCGAGCACCTCGACGCCCTTTGCCGTCCGGTCATAGGGCTTGCCGTCGAGATACCAATAGTCCCACGGACCCAGATTCATCAACGAATCGACGTATAGCGAAGCCGCATCCTGATCGTCCGGATACTGCGCGTACACATTCGCCATCGCATCGGAGTAGGCCTGATTCAAGTCCGCCCGTTCCTCGCGATATTCCGGCTCGAAACGTTTCGCCACCGCGTCGATGTACGCCTGCTCCTTCGCGCTCGCCTTCCCCTTGAGCGCAATCGCTTTCTGAATGGCCTCATACGCCGCTTTGTTTCCCGCCTCGTCCAACGGCATATTCAGGTTCGGCCCATTGACGAGCGCCAGTCCCCAATACGCCATCGCGCAATCCGGGTCAAGCCGCAACGCCTCCTGAAATGCGCGCGCCGCTTCCTTGTGATTAAACCCATACGTCAGCCGCAGACCTTGATCGAAGAACTGTTGCACGCGAGCATCCTTGCACGTGATCGGCATCGAGTGATCGCCCAAGCCCTCCAAGATCGGCGCGAGTTGTCCCTCCGACAATCGCGGATCCCTCCCGACGCCCGGCTCCTCGCGATTGGGGTTATTCTGCGCAAGAGCGGTCAGACTCGTCATCAACGAGACCAGCGCAATCCAAACTACACGACAACACATATTCGATCTCATCGCCTGTCTCCCGATACTCACAAGTTCAACGCCGCGCAACCCGCAACGTATTCATTTGTTCATTTGTTCATTCGTACTACAATCCGGCAACTTCTTCGTTTTTTTCGAACAAGTTCCCTTCGAAACGTCGTCCCCGCAGGCAGTAAGCGGGGACCTCTTTACTCCAAACCTCTGCTATCGGTGTTCATCTGTGCCCATCGGTGTTCATCTGCGGTGAATATTTCCCCCGTGATCCCCGTGCGCCCCGTGGTTTGGTTGCGGCTATGCCGCGCTGTGCACATTCGTGGCCAGACCAGCCGCAGCCCCAGGCCTGATATGCTTCCCACGCCATTCCATCACTCGGAGATATGCGCATGATCGTCACGCCCACCGATCTCGATCCACGAGAACGATACAAAATGCTCATCGGCACGGTGTTACCGCGACCCATCGCCTGGGTCAGCACCGCCGACTCCAACGGCAATCCAAACCTCGCGCCATTCTCGTACTTCACCGCCGTGTGTAGCAACCCCATGACGCTGCTTTTTTGCCCCGGAGTCGTCCCCAACGGCGACGGAAAGAAAGACACGCTACGAAACGTGGAAGAAACTCGCGAGTTCGTCATCAATCTAACCAACGAATCCACCGCGCAAGCCATGAACCTCAGCGCAACGGATCTCCCGCCCGGCGAATCCGAATTCGAGTGGGCCGGCGTAACCCCCGCCCCGTGCGAAACCATCCGCGCCCCCCGCGTCGCCGAAGCCCCCATCGCATTCGAATGCGTCCTCGATCGCATCGTCACCATCGCCGACAAACCCGGCGGCGGCCACGTTGTCTTCGGCACGGTCCAACGCATCCACGTCCGCGACGACCTCTACAAAAACGGCCGCATCGACCTCGAGGCCTACCAGCCCATCGGCCGCCTCGGCGGAAACACGTACGCGCACCTCAACGATTTCTTCGAAATGCCCCGCGTGCCGGCGCCCAAATACAATACCAGTCAAACGGAATAAGGGAAGCCCGTATTTGACTCCGGCGAGCTATTCCTAAAGGTAGCGATGGCTCCAGGCAACATCACGAGAATCGTGATAGTATGCCCCTTGCGAAGGCTACCCTTAAGTGCTCTTGGGGGATGTACACATGTTGATCTGGAAGCGACAGCATGAAAAAGTGCGAATGGTGCTAAGGATCCTCGGCGTAACCGTCGCCGTTATCCTGGCCTTCTTATTCGGGTACTCCTTGTGGTCCCCTGAGATAGGCTCGCGGTCCCCGTTCATGCAGCAAGAGACTCCCGCCATGAAGGAAGTCCTCGACGACATCAACAGCCCTCCGGCCCCCACTCTTGCGGAGTTCAATGAAGTAAAGAAAGGTATGTCCTACGAGGAAGTCGTTGCCATTTTTGGTTCACATGGAGAAGTGTCGTCCGACGAGTTCGGGATTATTACCTACAAATGGGGTTTCGCTACCACCACCGCCAGCTGCTTTTTTAAGAACGGTAAGCTCATTAGAAAAAGCGAGTATGGCCTAAAATAAGCAGTACCTCAGGTAGTATCTATCTGTTTGTTGCGTCTTTGTGTTTAACGAATCGGAGACCCGCGAGTAACTCGCCATCCCCCTTGAACGACATTAATTAGCGTGACTCCCGCGCGATCTCCCGCTCCGCCCGCGCATCCGCTTCCCGCAACGTCTCCCCCACGTCCGCATCCTTCAGCATGATTTTCTGGAACGCCTCGTCAAACGCCGTGCGGATCGCCGTCGACATGTTCACCGAAAAATCCCCGCGCACATATTCCAACGCCTCATGCATCAACGCCCGCTGTTCATCCGCGAGCCACGTTCCCGCGATCTCCC
>JBGTJY010000496.1:0-2410 GCA_041744855.1 Candidatus Hydrogenedentales bacterium | reverse complement strand
GAGGGCGCCGGTGAACGATTCCTTGCTCAGTTGGTATACGGTCGCCTGACCGGTGCTTTGCCGCCGCGCGAATTGATCGAGGGGGACGGTGAGGAGGGCGTCCATGTCTTGCGTGGGGACGACGATATCGAAATTCGGTTGCACTACGATTTCGCCGCCGCGTTTGGCGTATCGCGCGCGCGTTTTTTCCTCGTCGGCGCGGGTCAATAGACAGCGGCCGAGGTCGGTGAGGCGGAAATAGGAATCCTCTGCATCGGAGGATCGTTCGACGACGCCGAGCCAGAAGAGCGATTCTTCCAGCGAACGCGAGAGTGTCTTGTCCGATTTCGACGCGGCGCTCAGGCTGACGTAGCGGTAGTGGCCGCCTTGCGATTTGAGTACCGGCGCATCGTCGCTTTCCTGACGTCCCTGCGCGAAGCGGATGAAATCGAGATTGGAGTACCACGTGCCCGGCTTCAGTTCGTCGACGAGGCCGGTCATCACGCGCCGCGAATCGGGTTCGTTGCCGGTGGTCGTCAGCCAATCGAACAACATGCGGTGCCGATCGAAAGGCGTCACGTCCACCAGTTTTTCGAGTTCGCCCGCGCGCAATTCGCTGTCGACGCGCGCGAGCCAACCGACGCCCTCGGCGGCCCACAGGCAGGTCGCGAGCGAGGGCTCCGCGTCCTCCGGAACGATATCGGTGAGGCGGCGTCGATCTTCGCGGAAGAGTTCGCCATCGCCGCGGACGCGCACGGGTTTCGCGGCGATGGTGGCCACGAGACGGCAGATGTTTTCGCTGAAGGAAACTCCGTTATCCGTGGCGTGGCCCGGCGCGGATTTCTTGCCCTTGACGATGGCGCGTCTTTGGGTCGAGTCCGAGGACTCCTCGCGCCACTGGCGAATCTCGCCGAGAATGCCGGCGACGCGCACGAGCCGGTCTTCGCCGTCGAATCGGAACATTTCGGCGAGCGCGAGGCCGCGGAACAATTCCCACATTGCCTGCTCGACATCGTGCTCGGAGCCGCCGTGCAGGGCGCGGATTTTCGCCGTGGGGAGAATGCCGGATTTCGATTGCCAGACGATGTCGAAGACCTCGCGGGCGGCGTTCGAGAATCCTTTCGTCGCGACGTATTCCACGACGGAATCGGGGCGCATGTAGTAGCGATCGACGAGTTCGTCCACGACGGCCTTTTTTGCGCCCGGCCGGTCGATTTCGAGTTGTTCCTCGAGCCGGCGGAAATCGTGTGCGCTGAGGGATTTTACTTTTCGGAAGAGGGAGGGGATGTCGCCGAGATTCTCGAGGCCGTCGGTAATGCGCTTTACCGCGGTGAATCCCTCGGCGACGAGCTTGATTTTCGTCAGGTCGGTGTAGAGGAAGCCATGGTTCACGTCGACGAGGTACTCGACTTCTTCGGCGGGAATCTCGAGTTTCTTTGCGAGGAAGCGGGCGGTCAGGCCGGAGCGGCTATTTTGGGAGAGTTCGCGCGCGATGCGATAAACGGGCCGGGTCATGCCTTCCATGGCGGTGACCATACTGGCCCGGTGACGCATTCAGCCTATCTCCAACTTCGCGGGAAAACGTCAAAACCATACATTATAGAGGTCAAAGGAGTTTCTGACAACACCCTTCGCTAAGTTTTGCCGATTGGCGCGCCGTTTTTATGGCCTCGCGCATCAGGATTCGGGGATGAGCTCGAAGCACCCGCCGGTATCGAACGCGTAGCCG
Source organism: Candidatus Hydrogenedentales bacterium (assembly GCA_041744855.1). Lineage (GTDB taxonomy): Bacteria > Hydrogenedentota > Hydrogenedentia > Hydrogenedentales > JBGTJY01. The sequence goes on along the minus strand of JBGTJY010000496.1, from coordinate 702 downwards.
GTTTCCTCGGCGTAGAAGATGGATTCGGCTTTGAAGACCACGTCGCCGCGCGGCAGGTCGAGGGTACGCTCGTCCGTACTCGTGGTCGCGAAATGCGCGACGGGCGCGCCGTTTGCGAGAAGCGTCACGTTCATCGCGCGCAGAGTTGGGAATGCGTTCACCGCATTGACGCGCAGTTTGCCTGCCTCGTGCAGGTAGTGCGCGTATCGTGACATCGGGCGGACGCGGCGGCCGGCGACGTTTCGCGAGCGATACCAGCCTTGCTCGGGTAATTCGACGCCTGGAAAAAACTGGAGATCGCGCCGGAGCAAATTCCAGTAGGCGCCTCGTGTTCCGGCGTGTGCACGTCGGAATGAAAGGGCCTTCGGGGCATAGGCCGTGCCCGACAACCACGACCGGGCATGCGCGGCGACGCGCGCGGGTTCACCATCGAGTAGTGCGCGGCCGATCGCACGGACTTCGCCGCGGGCGAACGCGAGCACGGCTGACGGCAATCGATCGACGGGGAAGTTTCGCGCGATGACACGCAAGCGGTTCCGGGTGTTGAGATAATACTTGCGGCGGGCCATCGCGCCCGCGCCCATGGTCGCGCTGAACTTGTGGCGCACCCGCGCGGCGGGGCAGGTTTCGATGCGATACCCGGCGTCCCAAATCCGCAGGCCGAGGTCGTAGTCGTCGAGATAGATCTCGAATTCGGGCGCG
>JBGTJY010000495.1:0-17515 GCA_041744855.1 Candidatus Hydrogenedentales bacterium | reverse complement strand
CGGCCTCGTTTCGGGCCAACTCGATAATCGCGCGGCAGGCATATTCGCACCGTGAAGAAATGTTCATGGAGCGCTAAAGGTACCAGAGAAAGCCGGACGCACTCACACCGGAGTCGCGAAGAGGTTCGTAGTTCCGCATTCATACGGCGGGGCGAGTTGAAAACCTACATACTTTAAGCAGGTGAGAGTTTCATGTTGCGCTAACCCGACTACGAAAGCTACGATTGCTCGTGGGCGGGCGACGCTGGAGAGGGCGCCCCGCGGGCAACCGGAAGCACGTATTCTTGCTCCCTGGCTGCGCGGTCTTTGGTGGGGTGGCGGAAGGAATCTGACTTGGACGAGAGTGGAGCGCCACGATCTTTTACCGAGCGGTACGCGCGTTGGGTGGCGCGCCATCGCTGGGCGGTGCTTGGAGGTGCCGTCGCCTTTTTCCTGTTCTGCGCGGCGGGCCTGGGGCGGCTGCAGTTTAACGACAACTACCGCATTTTCTTCGACAACGACAATCCCCACCTCCAGGCACTCGATGACCTCGAAGATACCTACGCGAAAGAGGAGGTGATGCTCCTCGTCGTCGCGCCCGAAGACGGCAACGTGTTCTCGCGCGAATCGCTCACCGCAGTCGACGAACTCACCGAGAAATCCTGGCAAATCCCCCTCAGTACGCGCGTCGACTCGATCACGAATTTCCAACACACCCGCGCCGATGGCGACGATATCGCCGTCGAGGAACTGGCCGAAGACCCGGCGGCTATGTCTGACGAGGAACTCGCCCGCGTCCGCGAGAAGGCCCTCGCCGAGCCGCTACTGGTCGATCGTCTCGTGTCACCCGACGGCGACACCACGGCCGTCGCGGTCACGTTCGTGTTGCCCGGCCTTTCCGGCGGCGAACGCACGGAGCCAGTGGCCTTCGCGCGCAATCTCATCGCCGAAATGGGGGAGAAGTACCCCAACATCAAATTCGTGGCGAACGGCGGACTCGTGCTCTCTTACGCGTTCACCGAATACACCGAACGCGACACCGCTACGCTCACGCCGCTGCAATTCGCGGTCGTGTTCATTCTCATCGCCGTGTTTTTGCGCTCGCTCGTCTGCACGGTCTGCGCGGTCGTTATCATCGTGTTCAGCGTAGCCAGCGCCATGGGCCTTTCCGGCTGGTTCGGTCTCGACATGACCGCGCCCGCCGCCGCGATGCCCACTATCGTATTGACGCTCGCCGTCGCGGATTGCGTCCACATCCTCGTAATCCTGCTCGGCGTCATGCGGTCTGGAATGCAAAAGGATGACGCGCTGATCGAGACCATTCGCGTTAATCTCGCGCCGATCTTTATCACCTCGCTGACGACCGTGATCGGCTTCCTCAGCATGAACTTCAACTCCGTGCCGCCCCTGCGCGATTTCGGCAACATGACGGCGATGGGTATCACGGCGGCGTTCATCTACAGCATCACGCTCCTGCCCGCGATGTTGGCCATCCTCCCATTGCGCGCGCGCGGGACGGACCGCCGCGCATCCGTCAATCCGATCGCCGAATTCGTCATTCGCAATCGTCGCCGGGTCTTGTATGCCGGCGCAGCGTTCACAGTCATCATCGGCATGTTCGCCCTTCGCAACGATTTCACCAACAACTGGGTCCAATGGTTCGACGCGAAGACGCCCTTCCGGCAGGACCTCGAGTTCGTCGAAGAACATCTCTCCGGCATCAACGCGATCGAGTTTTCGCTGCCCGCGGGCGAGGCCGGCGGCGTCGCCAAACCCGAGTATCTCCAGGCGTTGGATGATTTCGCCGTTTGGGCGCGGCAACAACCCAACGTCTCGCACGCCAGCACGCTCGCCGACATCCTCAAGCAAGTCAATCGCAGCATGCATGGCGACGATCCCGCGTACTACAAAGTTCCCGAAACCCAAGACCTCGCGTCGCAGTATCTGTTGCTCTACGAAATGTCGTTGCCCTATGGCCAGGATCTGAACAACCAAATCAACGTCGACAAATCCGCGACGCGCCTGACGATCATCACGAAGCAAGTCGATTCGCACACGCTCAACGAACTCAGCCGCGAATGCGAGAATTGGCTCCGCGAAAACGCGCCCCCGTACATGCGTGCCACCGCGACCGGCAACGGCCCCATGTTCGCCAGCATCGCCGAGGACACGATTCGCGGCATGGTGCGCGGCACACCCACCGCGTTGCTCTTTGTTTCGCTCGCGCTCATCGCCGCATTCCGCAGCTTTCGCTACGGCTTGCTCAGCATCATCCCCAATCTCGCCCCGATGATCGCCGCCTACGGTATTTGGGGCCTCACCACGGGTCGCATCGATTTCGGTGTCGCGGCCGTCGGCGGTCTCGGCATCGGCGTCGTGGTCGACGACACGGTCCATTTCATGTCCAAGTATTTGCGCGCGCGGCGAGACCAGGGCCTCTCGCCGGAAGAATCCGTGCGCTACGCATTCCGAAACGTCGGCCGCGCCATGTGGGTAACGACATTCATCCTCATCTCCGGCTTCGCGGTCCTCGCCACGTCTTCATTCAATTTCAACGCCAACATGGGCATGCTCGGCGCGATCGCGGTCACGCTCGCCCTGGTCGGCGATTCGTTCCTGCTACCGGCTATACTGCTCACGGTCGACAACTTCTCGGCCAAAAAAACCGAGATTTTCGAAACCAAAGCAACGCAACCCAAAGCGGAGACGCAGACGGCATGACGCTGATTTTCCGTTCACTTGCACGACGGGCCAATAACGAGACCCGTCATTGCGAGGCCGCGCGCCTTAAAGCATTGCGCGCGGCCGTGGCAATCTCACACTTGCGAAGAGTTTCGCTAATTGCGCTGTTGCTTTTCGCGTCCACGGCCATCGCCGACGAATCGCCCGAAGCCCAGGGACTCGCCATCGCCCACGAGATGGACCTGCGCGATCAGGGTTTCCAGGACTACACCGCCGAACTCGAGATGACGCTACGCAACAAAAATGGCGACGAAAGCATCCGCAACTTTCGCGTACTGACGCTCGAACTCGTCGACGACGGCGACAAAAGCCTCGCCATTTTCGATCGGCCCGCGGACATCAAAGGCACCGCGCTGCTCACCTTCACGCACAAACAAGGCGAAGACGATCAGTGGCTGTACCTACCCGCACTCAAACGCGTGAAACGCATTTCGTCGAGCAACCAATCCGGCCCGTTCATGGGCAGCGAATTCGCCTACGAAGACCTCAGCTCGCAAGAAGTTGAAAAGTACACCTACAAGTTCCTGCGCGACGAAGACCTCGACGGCCGGCCCTGCTTCGTGATCGAACGTTACCCGGTGCATCCGAAATCCGGCTATACGCGCCAAGTCGTCTGGGTTCGTAAAGACATCTATCACATCGCCCGCACCGATTTTTACGATCGCAAGGACGCCCTGCTCAAAACCTATGTGGGCTCGGACTATCAGCAATTCCTCGACAAGCATTGGCGTGCCACGACGATGACCATGGAAAATCACCAAACCGGAAAATCCACGCAACTCCGGTGGAACAACTTCCAATTCAAGACGGGCCTGAGCGATCGCGATTTCGACCAAAATAGTCTTGCCCGCGCGCGCTGAAATAATTCCTTGTACCGCCGGTTTCCAACCGGCGAGTGTGTCAGCGCGACGACTCATGTCCGGGCCGGTTGAAAACCGGCGCTACCTGATATTCGCGCTCTGTATTCTGCTGCTTGTTCCGAGTGCCCACGCGGCCGACTGGCGCGGCTACGTCGGCGTCGAAACCCGGCTCCTTTTCTCCAATCCCCTCGACCCGACGCAAGAACACAACACGCTCTCGCTCGTCGCCCAGCCAGAACTGCATCACAGTTGGGACGAAGACACCCAGCGCCTCGTGTTCACGCCCTTCGCGCGTCTCAACCAACACGACGACGAGCGCACCCACTTCGATATCCGCGAACTATTTTGGGAAAAACACGCCCCCTCGTGGGAACTTCGCCTCGGCGTGCAAAAAGTTTTCTGGGGCGTCACCGAATCGCAACACCTCGTCGACATCCTCAACCAGACCGACCTCATCGAGAACATCGATACGGAGGATAAACTCGGCCAACCCATGGCCAACTTCGCATGGATCGGCAACTGGGGCACGCTGGATTTTTTCCTCTTGCCCTATTTCCGCGAACGCACGTTCCCCGGAATCGAAGGCCGGTTCCGCCCGCCGCTCGTGATCGAAGGCGACGACGCAATCTACGAATCCGGCGCGGAACGGTGGCACCTCGATTGGGCCGTCCGCTGGAGCCGCAGCATTGGCGATTGGGATCTCGGTCTATCGCATTTCATGGGCACGACGCGCGAGCCGAGAATCGTCCCCGATCTGCGCCGGCCCGATCGCCTGCGGCCCTACTACGAGCAAATCAACCAAACCGGACTCGACCTGCAATACACCCGCGGCAGTTGGCTTTGGAAACTCGAGACGATCGTCCGGAGCGGCCAAGGCGAAACCTTCACCGCCGCCACAGCCGGATTCGAATACACCTTCTTCGACGTCAAGAGTTCCGGCCTCGACTGGGGCCTCCTCGCGGAATTCCTCTGGGACAGCCGCGGCAGCCACGCCCCCGGCTCGTTCGAAAACGATTTTTTCCTCGGCACGCGCCTGACGTTCAACGACGTCCAAAGCACGAACATCCTCGCGGGCATCATCCTCGACCCCGACACCGGCGCAACGCTCTGGAACTTCGAAGCCTCCCGCCGCCTAGGCAATTCCTGGCGCCTAAGCCTGGAAGCCCGCATCTTCACGGGTGTCCCCGCCGAAGACCCCAACTACGCCGTCCGCAAGGATGACTACATCCAGCTTGAGTTGGCCTGGTTCTTCTGAGCTTCGAAACTCCACGGTGCCCTGGTGCAGAGTTGTATTTGATGCTTATCTGTACGTAAAATTATGCGAATATTATCCGAATTATATCCGCGTATATTCTCTCGTTTAAGTCCATGTTCTATAGTATTTTATAGTAAATATATAAGAAAAATAGAGTCCAAATATGCGCGAGGTTATCCAGTATCGTCCGCCGCAATCCTGGCTCCTTTACGACGCTAGCGCAATCGCACAGGCTTTAGCCGAAGCGAAGGCTGCGATCATCGCTCTCACTTCCATCCCCTACCAGCGCGACTGGCTCGTCGAACTCCAGCAAATCGAGCTGAAACGTGAGGTCGCAGGCACCTCCCGAATAGAGGGAGCGGAATTCACAGACGCCGAACTTGATGACGCGATGAGTGGGAGCGCAGATGAACTGTTCACTCGTTCGCAGCGCCAGGCCCGAGCCGCCCTCGAGACCTACCGCTGGATAACCCAGATTCCCGGTGATAAGCCCATCGATGCCGAGTTGGTCCTAGGAATTCATCGCCGCATCGTTCATGATTGCGATGACGATCATTGCGTGCCGGGCGCGATACGTTCCCAGGACGAAAACGTTCTCTTCGGTCATCCACGGCACCGCGGCGCTAATGGCGGTCAAGAGTGCCGCGACGCATTCGAGACGTTTTCGCGTGCACTCGAAACGATATTTCGCGACCACGATCCTATCGTACGTGCGCTCGCGGCTCACTACCACATTGCCGCCATGCATCCGTTCCTCGATGGAAACGGCCGGACGGCTCGAGCACTGGAAGCTCTCATGCTGCAACGGGCTGGGCTCAAAGACATCTGCTTTATTTCGATGTCCAACTACTACTACGAAGAGAAGGCCGCCTACCTGAAGACGCTCAGTGCGGTACGCGCTGCGGATCATGACCTTACGCCATTCTTGTTATTTGCGATGAAAGGCATCGTGCTCCAATGCACGCGCATCCTTCGGATTATTCGGGTGCATCTGCAAAAGGCCCTATTTCGCGACATGATGCTCGATTTGTTCGGACGCTTGAAAAGTCCGAAACGGCGCGTAATTGCCCAGCGGCAGATCCAAATCCTGAAGGTCCTATTGACCGAGGAATCGATGGAGGAGGAAGCGCTGTATAATCGCGTATATAGCGGTTACAGTAAGCTAAAACATCCGGTGTTCGCGTTCTATCGGGACCTGTTCGACCTGATCCACATAAAGGCGATTCGCGACAACCGGGGAAATCCTGGTGAATACCGTGTCTGGATTCGGCTCGAATGGCCCACCGAAATTACGGAAACAGATTTTTTCGAGCGGATGAAACATCTTCCAAAAGCGAAGACGTAATCCCAACGAGCGACTCAAGTGTCTCGAACAAGCGATTCGCACGTCCGCGCAACCACGTCCTCATGCCCCAACCCATCGCAGTCGACCCGCAGGTCCGCCCACCGCTCATACAGCGGTACGCGCTCCGCGTACAACGCCTCGAACGATTGTCCCGGCCCGATCGCAATTCCCCGCGAGTCCATGTTCGTGATGCGCGCCAACACCGCCGCCAACGGCAATTGCAAATACACAACGACCCCGTCGCGCTTGAGGTGCCCCATTGCCCGCTCGCTATACGGCACGCTGCCCCCCGTCGCAATCACGGAGTTCGAGACGCGCAGCCCCAGCACATGAAGCTCCTCGATCGCGCGAAACCGGTCCACCCCATCCGCATCGACGATGTCTTGCAAGCGCCGACCCTCTGCTGACTGCACGACTAAATCGGTATCGACGAAGCCCCGCGACAGCGCCTTCGCGAGCAGCACACCGACGGTGCTCTTGCCGGCCCCCGGCATTCCTATCAGGACGATGTTGGTTTTAGACACGAGGACCCGTCGATGCAATCCAAGCACACTGCGCCATACCACGATCTAAAGAAGGAAATAAGAGAGTATGGTGCCGGAGAGAGGACTTGAACCTCCACACGGTTGCCCGTACATGGCCCTGAACCATGCGTGTCTGCCAATTTCACCACTCCGGCAGCGGCCTTGTAGCGCGAATCCGCGCGACATGGCGCTAAAGGTGGGTAGCGTCTAATGTTACTGCACGCCCGCTGATCCTGTCAATTTTGCTCTGTCATTCGCGCATTGGTAAAATAGCGCATTCGTCCTGCCTCGTCGCCGCGTGTCCGAGTCCCCGCGAGAATTTCAGGGGAGCGGTGTGAGCGCCGCGGCAGCTTTTCACTGCGACAGACCAAGTCGAGCGAAGCAATACAAGTCGAGCCAACACATACCAGAGCGAGATTGATGTCCCAAGACCGAACAGCCGCCATCGTCGTGCGCAACGTCGATTATAGCGAGACGAGCCGAATCGTCACGCTCTTCGGCCCTGAGCGCGGGCGCATCGTCGCAATCGCGAAAGGCGCGCAACGCGCAAAAAGTCCCACGCGCGGCGTCCTCGACACGTTCAATCTCATCGAAGCGCACGTGTATTGGAAAGATGGCCGCAACGTACAGACGCTCGGCGAAGTGGGCATCGTGAACGAATTTCGCGGCGTGAAGAGCGATCTTGCCAAATCGTCCTATGGCGCATTCGTGCTCGAGATGGTCGACCGCATCGCGCAAGCCAACGAGCCGTCCCAGGTATTGTTCAGCACGCTTGTCGCCGGTCTCGATCAGTTCGACGCGTGGACCGGCGACGTGCGCACGCATTGTTGCTGGCAAGTCATCGGCCTCTTGCGCGCGGCAGGCCACGCGCCCAGCATGGACGCCTGCTGCGAATGCGGCGCGGCAGTCCCCGAAGTGCCATGGTTTTCGTATGCAGGCGGCGCAGTGTGCGAGCGCTGCAGGGGCGACGTGCGGCTATCGCTAGCCGACGCGAGTTCCCTCCGCGCGATCGTTGATGCGATCGATGCATGCCCCCAAGACCTGACCGTACCCGCGCGCGTGTTCACCCTCCTCGGCAACTATGCGCGCCGCCAGGTCGATACCGATTTCCGCTCCACGCGCGTCATCGAACAGTTGTACGGCTGACGGAGGCGCAGTGGGGTCTAACGGTCAACAAAGCGTTCCGGCGTCGCATATCCGGAATTTCTGCATCATCGCGCACATCGATCACGGCAAGTCCACGCTCGCCGATCGATTGCTCCAATTCACGCACACGATCGACGCGCGCGAAATGAAAGATCAAGCGCTCGACACGATGGACATCGAGCGCGAACGTGGTATCACGATCAAGTCCGTCGCCGTGCGCATGGTCTATCCCGCGAAAAACGGCGAGACCTATATTCTCAACCTCATCGACACGCCCGGGCACGTCGATTTCTCCTACGAGGTCTCGCGCAGTCTCGCTGCCTGCGAAGGCGCGCTGCTGCTGGTCGACGCCGCGCAAGGCGTCGAGGCGCAAACCCTGGCCAATGCCTACAAGGCGATCGACCAAGGCCTCGAAATCATCCCGGTCGTCAACAAGATCGACCTCGCGAGCGCCGATATCGATTCCGCGTTGTCACAAATCGAAGACATCATCTGCCTCGACAGTTCCGGCGCCGTGCTCGCCAGCGCCAAAGTCGGTACGGGCACGGAAGACGTCCTCGAGGCGATCGTGCGCGTTGTTCCTCCACCCAAAGGCGATCGCGAGGCCCCGTTGCGCGCGCTCATTTTCGACGCGGTATATAACTCGTATCGTGGCGTGGTGGTTTACGTGCGTCTCGTCGATGGCCGTATTCAGGCCGGCGATAAAATCCTGATGATGTTCATGGGCGAGAAGTATGAGGTCGTCGAGATCGGCGTACTCACGCCTACGATGAAACCGGTGCAGCGGCTCGAAGCCGGCGAAGTGGGTTACGTCGTTTGTAATATCAAATCACTGAAAAGCACCAAGATCGGCGACACGATTACCACGGTGTCGCATGGCGCGAAGGAACCGCTGCCAGGCTACGAAGAGGTCCAGTCAGTCGTCTTTTGCGGCATGTATCCCGCCGGCGAAACCGACTACACCGAGCTTCGCGACGCGCTCGAGCGCTTGCAGCTCAACGATGCCTCGTTTAATTTTCAGGCCGACAGTTCCGATGCGCTGGGCCTCGGTTATCGTCTCGGGTTTCTCGGCCTGCTCCACATGGAAATTATCCAGGAGCGCCTCGAACGCGAATTCGATCTGACGCTCGTGACGACGGTGCCGAACGTCGCCTACAAAGTAAAGATGACGAACGGCAACGAAGTCATCATCGAGAACGCCTCGAAGATGCCCACGCCCGGCGAAATCGCCAGCATCGGAGAACCGTACATCGAAGCGGACATCATGTGCCCGACGGAGTATCTGAGCGGCGTGATCGATCTGTGCAAAAAGAAACGGGGCATCCACGTCCGCGTCGACTACATCGACGGGCGCCGCTGCATGGCGGTGTATCAAATGCCGCTCGCCGAAATCGTGCTCGATTTCTACGACAAACTGAAAACCCTGTCGCGCGGCTACGGGTCTCTTGAATATCGGCTCATCGGCTACCGCCCCGGCTCGCTCGTTAAGCTCGATATCCTGCTCAACGGCGAAAAAGTCGACGCGCTCTCGTGCATCGTGCACCGCGAACGCGCCGCCTGGGTCGGGAAGACGCTCGCCTCGAGGTTGCAGAAACTGATTCCGCGGCAACAATTCGAAGTCGCGATTCAGGCCGCGATCGGCGGCAAGATCATCGTGCGCGAGACCGTGAAGGCCATGCGCAAAAACGTCACCGCGAAATGTTACGGCGGCGACATCTCGCGCAAACGTAAACTGCTCGAAAAGCAAAAAGAAGGCAAACGCCGCATGAAGCAAGTCGGTTCCGTCGAAATCCCGCAGGAGGCGTTCATGGCCCTCCTCAAAGTCGGCGACGACGCGGATTAAGACGGGTGCCTTCGTCGTCAGGCAAAACCGGTCCGGCGAGCAAGACCTCCCGCGGCGCCCAGTCATCACATGGCGACCAGACCTCCCGCGCAACGGAACCACCTGCCCCGCGCGGCGGGGGATTGTTCGCGCCGGTCCGTGCGGTGATGCGTGTCGTCAGCGCTATTACCGGACCTTGGACCCGCGCGAACGGCGTCAGTTGGCTCAAGCTCATCGTCCTAATTCTCATTTTGCGCTGGGCCTTCTTCGAGCTCTACACGATCCCGTCCGGCTCGATGGAGCCCGTCCTGCACGGCGATCCGCGACCGTTTCGCGGCGATCGCGTCGCCGTCAATAAGTTCCTCTTCGGCCCGCGAATTCCGTTCACGACGATCCGAATATTCCGCACCGGCGAACCCCAACGCTGGGACATCGTCGTGTTCAACAACGTTGATCCCACGTCGCCGAATCCCACCCTGATCAAGCGCGTCGTAGGGTTACCCGGCGAGGACGTATACATCCGCTACGGCCGCATCCACGTGAACGGCGAGCCGATCGATCCGCCCGAACACCTGCGCGAAATTTTGTATTACACCAACACCGTGGCGCCGCCAAGGGAGATGGTCCGCGACACCCTGCTCGACATGGCCAAGCATCTCGCGCATACGAACAACATGGACTTGTCGGTCTACGGCGCGAACATCCTTGCCGAAGACTTGCAGCGACTGCACGACAAAACGGCCACGCTCGATCTGCAAACACTGACGGAAGAAGACAAGAACGCGCTGATCGCGGAGGTGAGGCCCGTAAGCCTCCAATTGACCGGCGAACGGCTGGCGATGGAGTGGGGGATCAATTCCGATTTCAAATACGCTCTCCGCCGTTCGCCCGAGTTCACCAAAATTCCTGAAGAGCACTACCTGATGCTCGGCGACAACAGCGGCTACAGCGGCGACGGCCGCGCGTTCGGCTGGGTACCCCACAAAAATCTTTACGGCCGCGCATTTGGTGTCGCATGGCCGTGGCCACGCCACAAAGACCTCACCGGTTTCTCCGACACCTGGTGGGGAATGCTGCTGCTCTACGGATTGCCGGGGTCCTACATCCTTTTCGAAGTCGCCCGTTCATTCTTCGTGCTCTCGTGGCGCGCGGGACGCGACGTGACCCATAACGAGATCCAGCCGGGCGATCACGTCGCCATCAGCCGAATCGCGTACGGCCTGCGCCTGCCGTTCTCGCGGCGCCAATTTCTCGGCCGCCGCGAACCGGCCGCTGGAGACTTGGTCGCCTATCTGCATCGCGACAACGACTCCGGCCACGTCGATTTGGCGTTCGGCAGAGTCGTGACTTCGAAATACAACGAGTACAACGTGCGTTCCGCGGCGGCTCAGCACACCATCGATCGCACCGCCCTACTCGGCCGCGCTGCCGCCGTATGGTGGCCTCTGCGCCGCGCCCGCAAGCTATCGAGCACCGGCGCGGAAACAGCGGCGTCGACACGCTAACTACGCGATGGCCAAGTCCAAGCCGAAATCGCCCAAGCTAAAATTGCCCAAGCCGAAATCTTCTCCCTCGCGTCCATCGTCCGCGCCCGCCAGGTCCGAGTCCACACCCTCGCCCGCCCGTCGATCCTCCTGGTTCGAATGGGTCCGCAGCATTCTCATCGCCATCGGAATTGCGCTGCTGATCCGGTGGCCCCTCGTCGAGCCCTTCAAAATCCCGTCCGGCTCGATGGAGCCAACACTTCAAGACGGCGACCGTATTTTCGTGAACAAATACAAATATGGCGTGCGATTTCCGTTCAACGGTTTCCGAATTCCCTTCACGCGCACCGACATCTGGTACGCGCAGAGCCGCCTCATTCCCGTCGGCGATCCCCAGCGCTGGGACATCGTCGTCTTCAAGGCGGCCGAACCGGGCGTCGAAAAACACACGCTCGTCAAGCGCGTCGTCGGGATGCCCGGCGAGCGCATCCACATCGACGACGGCAAGGTATTCGCAGACGGCACACCGCTCGAACTGCCGACCAACGTGCCGGAGATTTACTACACCGCCCCTTCGCCGGGAACGCTCACCAGCATGCGATACGGCATCAACAGCGCCGACCAGTATTCGGTCGTTCCCGAGGGGCACTATCTGGTCCTCGGCGACAACTGCGACTTCAGCCGCGATGGCCGATACTTCGGCTGGCTGCCCGAGCGCAATATCCTCGGCCGCGTCTCGAGCATCTGGTGGCCCGTCTCGCGTTGGCGTGATTTCACGGGCTATACCGGCACATGGTGGTGGCGCGGGTTCGTCGTCACACTCGGCACGTTGATCTTCGTCCGCCTCTTCATCGGCCGCTCGTGGAAGGTCTACACCGCAAAATTCCAAAAGACGCTCGCCCAAGGCGAACACGTCTACGTGCATCGTCTACGCTACGGAACTCCAGTGCCGCTCTCATTCGCGCGCCTCACAAAAGGCAGAGCGCCGGCGCGCGGCGAAATCGTGCTCTATCAGCCGCCCCAACGGCGATCGGGTCAGCCCGAATTCTTGCTCGGGCGCGTCGCGGGACTTCCCGGCGAGCAAGTCCAGATTACGGGCGGCACACTACACGTGAACGGACAACCCGTCGCCTCGCCATCGTCCCTCGCTTCAATCGACTTCTCAACGGATGCAGGCGCCTACGCGCGATCGAAGTCGAAGGAATACTCTCAAGTGCCCGCCGACCACTATTTCATCCTGCTCGACGCGCCCGACGGGTCGGAAGACAGCCGCAGCCTCGGTTGGATTCCGCAACGCAATCTCATTGGCCCAGTGAAGGCGGTGTGGTGGCCGATCTACCGCGCTCGAAGAATTCGAGCGGATTAACACAGTTAAATCCCGTCATTGCGAGGCCGCGCGCCCGGAAGCTCTGCGCACACCAACTCTGGCATTGCGCGCGGCCGTGGCAATCTGGATCTTCTCCGAGCCCCTAAGCCGGAATCGATTCCGATTCCGTGAAGATCATCGGCCGGATTTCCGCGAGGCCCGACACCATCCTCGCGACAGCCCGGTCGACTGATCCAGTGGTCAAACCAAGTCGCTCGATCGCGCTGGCATCCGGGCGATAGTAAAGACCGTCGATCCCGCTCCCGAATCCGCAAGAAAGGCTCAGCGCCTCCATGATGTGTACCAGGTCCACGGTAGCGTAGTCTTCGGGCTTGCGATTCGGTTCGTGGTGCCAGCGCACCGCCGACACGATCGGCCCCGGCAGGTTCCACCGTTCCAACAACAACGCGCCCACTTCGGCGTGGTCGATGCCGAGCACGCGCCGCTCCGCTTCGTCGAAGGGAATATGGTTTTCGCGCGAAAGTTTCAGGATAGGTTCGGACGCAATCTCCACGAACATGCCCAGCACCACTTTGCCGATGTCGTGAAGTAATCCCGCGGTGAACGCCGTCTCGGGCAACGGCCTTCCAAGCGCCTTCGCCAACTCCCCAGTGCCAATCGCAACGGCGATCGAATGCTCCAGCAATCTTCCCGGCGGCAAATCGTACCCGCGGATCGGCTGACCAACCACCGGCGCCGCAATCGAGGTCATCACCAGTTGATTCATGCGCCGCATACCGAGACGCACGACGGCATCCCGCACCGACAGAATCTCGTGACGACCGCCGAAGTACGCCGAATTCGCCCAACGCAACAGGTTCGCGGTCAGGCCGGGGTCATATTCCAAAGCCGAGACCAATTCCGAGGTCTCGACCTCGGGGTCTTGCAGCATGCCGATGATGCGCGCCGACGAACTCGGCATGCCCGGCACCATGGCAATTTTCGCGATGATCGCCGTCCGGACTTTAGTCAAATCGTCCATGCGAAAATTCCAGCAAGCGCGCTTAGTTCAAGCGCACTCATGCGTATACAGTCTCTACGCCTTCGGTGCGGACCACGACCCGTCCGTCCGCCAACCGCAGCGTCAGGTCGCGTTGGCACGTCCCGCCAATTTCTTCGTTGGCCACAACGATGCCGTGACGCGACAAAGCCTGACGGACTCCCTCGGAGACGCGATCTCCAAGCTTGAGAACTGGCACATCCCCCATTACATTCGATCCGCCGGCCAGCGTCGCGCGTAGGGCCGCGATGTCGCCGCCCAACTCCGTCAATGCCTCAACGAGACCGGAAATGGCCGTGTCCGCGTAGAGGCCCGGCAACTCGATGGCCTTCTCCTGATCGCTGGCCGACGACGGAAGTCCGCAACGAACCACCCCGCCGATCCGCGCATTCGGATCGTACAAGGCCACCGCGACACTCGACGCGAGCGAACACACGGCGAGAATGTCGAAAGGGTCTTTGGATACTTTTATCTCAGCGATACCCACTGAACGCCGCACGCGCTCCGCCCCCTGCTACCCGGCCAGTCCCCCAGAAACAAGTCCTAACCGGGCCGGTCCCTGACACGTCAAACCCAAATTTCACGGAATACGCGCTATAAGAACCGGATATCTAGAATAATTCCCCTTTATTAAGGGTATCAGAGGACCCCTATAAAAGCAAACCAAGTCCGACCCGAACCACCGGGAGGGACGCGCTCCTGCGCGTCCGGCGCCTATCCCGCGCAGGGTTCCACCACCGGCACACCCCCCGGAAGCATCCCCCGCAGCGGACATTCCCCGCACCGTGCCGACTTCCGGCAAAAGTCCTTCCCCGCGAATACGAGCAACCCGTGGAACTCCTTATACACATCCACTCGCCACGGCAACCTCTCTTCGCAATAAGCCCGCAGCGCCTCATACCCGATGTCCGGGTCCACAAGCCCATGCCGACTCAAGATTCGCCGCGTGTAGGCATCCACAACAAACACCCGTTTCTCGCACGCATAGAGGAGAATGTCGTCGGCCGTCTCCGGCCCAATCCCATGGATCGAGAGCAATTCACTGCGCAGTAGCTCGGTCGGCACGCGAGCGAGCAACGCCATCTCGCCGTCATACCGCTCTACAAGATAGCGCACGAAATTCAACAGTCGTTTCCCCTTCACTCGAAAGTATCCCGAGGGACGAATGGCCGCTTCCACGTCAGCGAGTGGAACAGCCAGCAACGCATGGGCGTCGAGTAACTGGGCCCGTTTCAGGTTCGCAATCGCGAGCTCGACATTGCTCCACGCCGTGTTCTGCACGAGGATTGCGCCGACAGCGACTTCGAATGGGGATTCGCCGGGCCACCAATGTGTCGGACCGTAATGCGCCGACAGCAAATCGAAAAGGCGTTGCAACGGATTCCCGACGCTGCCGCTCAATTGCGGGCAGACCACTACCGCATTACTTTCTGCGCTACTTTCCGAGCTACATTCCAAGCGCCGGGACATCGCGCGTCGGCGCAACCTACGACTTCGGTTTCGCCGCCGCAGCGGCCTCCGCCGCCGCTGCCTGATCCGCGAGGAACCGCTCCTTCGCCGTGTTCGCTTCCGCGATCTTGGTTTGCGCCGCCTCGATCGCCGCCGCTTTCCGTTCCGCGTTCGAAGAGCCTTCCTCCGTTGGGATAGTGCTCAGCGTGCTGTCGACGAGCGCATAGGAACCCAACGCCTCATCGAAGCGCCGCTCCTCGATCGCGCGGTCGCCCGTATCCATGAACTGGTCCGCCCGATCGAGCACCGCGTCGTAGATTTCGTTGCGAGCCTTGTTGACTGTGTTAGCCGTCTCATCCGCGCGGTCAGAAAGATCCCTGAACTCCGATTCCGCGACGACCCCCAAGCCGTTGAGCACCTGATTGTACGTCGTCAACGCATCCGCATAGTTTTCCGCGATCCGGCTCCGCTCCGCTTCCGCGATGCCAAGCGCCGCGTTGTCGATGACGGCAAGTTGCAATTCGTACCGTTCGTCGCGCTCCTTGATCGCCTTCGTCGTTTCTGTAATTCGCGACGCCGCGATGTCATTCGTGCGCTCGAATTGCAACGCATTCTGGAACGACTGTAACGCAAGTTTCAGGTAATCCTCGTCGTCCTCGCCCGGCTGTTTGCGATAGTAGTCCTCGCCCGCCGTGATGAAGTGCTCCGCGAGTTTCTTCGATGCCCGTTGCCGTTGCGGGCCAGGGTGCTGATACGCACGCTGCCATTCCCGCACGCCCCGTTCCTTCGCTTCCACACTGAAATTCGTCTCTCCGAATGCATAGAACATATCGCCCAACGTCTCGAACGCCTCGACGTTGTCCGGCGGATTGATGTCCTCGAAAATCCGGTAGGTCAGTTCAGCCTGTCTAAAGTTTTTCCCGACCGAGAGCAAGTAGCCCACGTCCTGCACGAAATAGTCCGCGAGAATCTTCGGCGAAAGGGTCATGTCTGTCGATTCGCCAGCCCTGCGGAAAACTGTAAACCAGGAATCCGCCACCGCGTCGACCGATCGATCGAAGTACGTCTGCGCAGCCTGCGCTAGAAACCCCGTTTTCCCGCGCCCCGCGCGATAGTCGTCCGCAATAAGTTGGCGATCGTTCCCATAGAACATGCGCTTCTCATGAAAGTAAGTGTCCACCGACCGAATGTACGTCAGCGGCTCGCTTCGTTGCGTGAAGGTGAAACCGATCGTCATCGTCGCCAAGTCCGCAATCAACTTTTCCTTCATTGCGGCGTCTTCTTCGTTGAACGGCACACCGTAAGGAACGATGATCGAAGCGGACAAGGCTCCCAATACACCCATGCGGTAAGCGAAATAACTCCCCATGCCCTTTTCCTTGGCGGATCGGAGCAACATTATCTGGTGGAAAACCGCGCCTGTCGCCTGTTCCTCGTTCTGCATTGGAATCGACGCCCGCAATTGCTCGAAGCCATCCTCCGCGCCTCGCAACAGATCCGCCTCATAATTGTTCTCAGGCGACTTGTATGCATAGCGGTCTTGCGTCCGCACCAGTTGCAGCGCGCCCATCGCGATAGCCTTCCGTGCGCGAGGACCCCACGCCGCCGCGTCCGGCACGCAAATCAGCGCCACCAGTCCGAAACAAACGCACTTCGTTGCGAGTCGGCGTCGAGCAAATCTCATCGTCACGATAGGGTCCCTAGGAATACGTTCTAACGCTCAGCGAAGCAACCTAAACTAAAAAACCTGATGACGGAACTCCCAAAAATTGGAGCCCCGCCATCCCAATGAACACGCTAACACACAATCAAAAAAACTGTCAATCTACCGTCTCAATTCACCCCAGCCCGATTCATTCCAATACAGTTCCGAAGAGGGCACGTGGCACGGGCTTCCAGCCCGTGTATTCAGGAACTGGGCGACGCCAACAATTCGCGCCAATCCTATCTCACTCCTCAGAGCTGACCTTTCCGGCAGCTTGTGGCCGAAACGCCTCCGCCAAGAACTCCTTCGCGCCGTCGGGCCCGCTAATCTCCAACGTCGTTGGACCTCCGTTGGGGGCGAAACTTAACGTAAAGGAGAAAAATGAGCAGCACTCGCGTTCAAGTTCAACGAATTCGACGATTTCCGCGGCGTGTCCATTTTCAAACTCCGCCGTGAATCCAGTTTCGTTCTCGACGGTTTTCGTAATGTAGCCCGCCAATTTCTCACCGAACTCTGTCCGGCGCGCGCGTTTCGCCTGGTCCGTCAGCGTACACGCCAACGCCACGGATTCCACCTTCGCCAAGTCTGTGCCGGGTTTCGCCGCGCCCGTCTTTTCCTCCACCGCGCAACAGTCATCCACCGCTTTGCCCTCCGTAGCCGCCGAAGCCGGCGTATCCCCCGCCGCAACCTTGCAGCATTCCTTCACCGGCGCGTCCTCTGCCGTAGCCGCCATGCCCAGAACAAGCGCCAATCCAACCACCGCCGCAACTTTCACAAACTCACGCATTTCGAAATTCCTCCAAACTAAGTATCCAACGCCATCCGCTACACTTTGCAC
>JBGTJY010000494.1:0-2423 GCA_041744855.1 Candidatus Hydrogenedentales bacterium | reverse complement strand
ACGTCATGGGCCCGCCGGCGGCACGTATCGAGATGCTCGACTGGATGCTGCGCGAAACCCGCCGCGAATACGGCCTCGAACATCCGCAGCACGAAGTCCCCGAACTCGCGGAGGTGATGCAGGAGCCGGACTACTCGCTGTGAAAAAAATGCCCTCGTCCCCGAATTTCGACCCATCCTCGTTCCCGAATCAGAATCCGAAAACTAGGACGCCATTTCCCACATCAGTCGTCCCCGCAGGTGGTAGGCGGGGACCTCCTCCGCGCGATGACTTCGGAACTCCGCTCATCGCGCCGGGTCCTCACCGCGAACACCTTTACTAAGCATCTGAGATATGTTACAATGCGCGCGAATCCGTTCAGTTGGAGCGGCTGCGCATGCCGGACGGGCAACAGTCTTCGCGTTTACTGACGCTAGTATTCACTGACGTCGTGGACTCTACCGCGCTCAAGTCGCGACAGGGCGATTTTCGCGCAGGCGACCTTCTGGAGCGCGATCGGGCCCACGTCGAACGCCTTGCAGGAGCGCACAACGGCCGCGTCATCGATTGGGCTGGGGACGGCTGCTTTCTGACCTTCGACACATCCAGCGAAGCCGTGCAGTTTGCCATCGAACTCCAGCAGGAGCATCTCTCCGATCCGGAACTCCCACCGATTCGCATCGGCATTCACTCGGGAGAAGTGACTGAACGGAAACGATCCGATGACACGGTTCGCATCGAGGGGCTTACGGTAGATCTGACTGCGAGACTCGAATCACTCGCTCATCCCAACCAGATTCTCGTGTCGGAGGGGGTTTACCAATCCGCTCGGCAGAGACTGCGTCACCGTGAGCCGGAATCCACGCTCGTTTGGAAGAGCTACGGCAAATACACCGTCAAGGGTTTCGAAGATCCAATGGAAGTCTGTGGCGTGGGCGCTTCCGAACAATCGCCGCTCGATCCGCCAATCCGATCGGATAAGGCCTGGCCCTCTGACTCACGCGTGGAGGGAGTAGGTAAGGATAGCAACGACGACCTCAGGCTATTGCGCCGTTTGTTTCGCCGGCCTCAAGGCGTTGCGGCCGTCGCCGCATTGATTGGCGCCATAGTCTTTGGTCTGTTCTATCTTCCCAACGTTCAACGGAACAAAACTGAGGCGAAAATAAAATGGGCGCGCGAGGAAGCCGTTCCCGCCGTTCAGGAACTCATTCGAACCGGCGATGCGGAGCAGGCCCTCGAGCTCGCGCTCGAAGCGGACGAATTCATCGATGACATGCTCCTTGACAGCTTGATCAATTTGTGTTCGGGTTGGATTACGGTCAGGACGAACGTGCCCGGCGCCCGAGTCTCCCACAAGCTCTACAAAAAGCCCGAATCGGCATGGCTTGCCGCCGGCACGACCCCGCTTGAGGCCTACGTCCTGCCTGTCGGCATTTACCGTTGGCGTGTCGAGTTGGACGGATTTGCACCCAGGCAATTTGTGCGCGCCGTGTATCCTGCGCAGGCAATTCGAAGCCAAATGGCGCGCGACGAAATGGGAAGCGCGTTCAATATCCTGGATTTGACGCTCACCTCATCGGACGCGAACTCCGATGACATGACCTTCGTTGAGGGCGGGGTATTCTTCCCAACGATGACCGGGCTCGGCATCTCCGAATGCGATGTAGGCCCCTTCTTTATCGAAGTCACGGAAGTTACCAACAAGGCCTATCGCGAGTTTGTGGACAGCGGCGGTTACAGGGACGCGAAGTACTGGACGGAACCGTTCGTCATCGATGGCGCGGAGCTATCATTCGAGGAAGCCATGAAGCGCTTCGTCGACACGACTTCCCACGCCGGTCCCGCCACTTGGATTATGGGCGACCTGCTGCCGGGAAAAGAAAACTATCCTGTGCAGGGTGTGAGTTGGTACGAGGCGATGGCCTACGCGAAATTCCGGGGCAGATCGCTTCCGACCGTCTACCACTGGGCGCGGGCCGCCTTGCCTCCCGCAGAGATGGCCAATGTGCCCATGGCACCGCTTATGATAGGCTACAGCAATCTCCAGAGCGACGGCCCAGTTCCCGTCGCATCCGCCCCAGACCTCAGCGCCGCGGGCGCTTATAACATGGCGGGCAACGTTCGGGAATGGTGTGTGAACGAAAGCGGCAACATGCGCTTAACGATGGGTGGCAAATGGAACCAACCCGCCTACGCGCTGTATAACGCCGCCCCCTTCGATCCCTGGGACCGTGACGAGGGCAACGGGTTTCGGTGCATGCGCATACCCGACGGAGAAAAAATTGCGGAGCGCTATCTCGAACCGCTGCCACAGTTCCGGTTCGAGTTCAACCGTCATCGATACACTCCCGAAGCCCTGCAGGGCATCGCCCGCGTTTTCTCCGTGCAGCCACGAAGCGACTACGACGTCCAGATTCACCTGGTCGACGATACCGGCCGCCATC
>JBGTJY010000493.1:0-2167 GCA_041744855.1 Candidatus Hydrogenedentales bacterium | reverse complement strand
GAAAGAAACTAACGCCTGCATGACAACTCGTCATTCCCGCGAAGGCGGGAATCTCCCCTCCAGATTCGGCGCCACGAGTTAAACGAGGAGATTCCAGCCTGCGCGCCAACTCGTCATTCCCGCGAGGCGGGAATCTCCCCTCCAGATTCGGCGCCCCGGATCAATCGGAGAGATTCCCGCCTTCGCGGGAATGACAGGTACTAACGTCACATCGCAGACGGAGCACAAGAATCACGTGATCAACATCTACATCGGAGTCGGCTCGAACATCGACCCCGCACAAAACCTCGTGCGCGCATTCGACCTGCTCCGAGAACGACTCAACGTCCTCGCCGTGTCGACGTTCTATCGCAGCCGGCCCCTGCTCCGTCCCGATCAACCGGATTTCATCAACGGCGTCTTCCTGGCGGAATCGCTACTCGATCCGCGCTCGCTCAAATTCGAGGTCCTGCGCAAGATCGAATCGCGGCTCGGAAGAGTCCGCACCGGCGATTCACACGCGCCCCGCCCCATCGATTTGGATATACTCCTCTACGGCGAAAGTGTACTCTCGGAGGAAGACCTCATCCTGCCCGATCCCGATATTCGGCGTCGCGCGTTCATCGCGGTACCGCTGCTCGAGATTGCGCCGCGGCTGATACTGCCGGATACGCACGAGGCGCTCCAAAATCTCGCGGTTGCGCACGACTGTAGCGGCTTAACGCCCGAACACGAATTGAGCCGCGCCTTGAAGGAAAGGCTTTCATCATGAATCTGAAGCGGGTCGAAGAGCTTGTGCTCGAGCTCCTCAAAGAAATCGGAGAGAATCCGGATCGCGACGGTTTGCGCCGCACGCCGGAGCGCGTCGCCAAATCCCTCGAATTCTTGATCTCCGGCTACAGCGAAGACCCGCGAGAAATCGTGAACGGCGCGCTCTTCGAATCCGAGCTGAACAACATGATCATATCACGCGACATCGAGGTGTACAGCCTCTGCGAGCATCATATGCTGCCGTTTTTTGGCCGATGCCACATCGGCTATATCGCGGATAAAAAAGTGCTCGGCCTGAGCAAGCTCGCGCGAATCGTCGATTGCTACGCACGCCGTCTTCAGTTGCAAGAACGGTTGACCGCGCAAATCGCCGAGGAAATTATGACGCTGACTAGCGCCGATGGCGTCGGCGTCGTCATCGAGTGCCGCCACCTCTGCTCAATGATGCGCGGCGTGCAAAAGCAAAACTCCGTGATGACGACCTCCTCCGTGCTCGGCAGTTTCCTCACCGATCACGCCACGCGCGCCGAATTCATGCGCCTGATCGCGCGCGCGGTCTAACCGTGGACGATCAGGCCGCATGACGTCGCAATTGGGGGAAGACGCGTCCGGACGATTCACCTCCGCCGCAACGAAGGCCCTGCAAAAAGCCATCGCCGAAGTCGGCGGGCGCGAAGTATTCGCCGCGGGGCCGCCGGACGGCAATGGCCGCATCGTGAAGCTCCGCGTGTTCGCCCGCGGCAACGAAGGCGCCGTCCCCGCGATTTTCGACACGCTCGATCGCGGCGACATCGTCGTGCACAACCATCCCTCCGGCGACATTGCGCCGTCGCAAGCGGACCTCGACCTCGCCGTCATCTACAGCCACAACGGGCACGGCGTCTACATCGTCGACAACGAAGTCTCGCGCGTCTACGTCGTCGTCGAGCCGTTTCGGGCGAAAGACCTCAAGCCGCTCGATGCGCTATCCCTCGGCCGCGCGCTCGATCCCGCCGGACCCGTCGCGCGCAAGCTCGACGCGTACGAAGTCCGTCCGCAACAGCGAAACATGCTCGAAAGCGTTTGCCGCGCCTTCAACGATGAAACCATCGCCGTCGTGGAAGCGCCCACCGGTGTCGGAAAAACGCTCGCCTATTTGGTTCCCGCAGTGACATGGGCCGTGCAAAATCGCGAGCGCGTGGTCGTGTCGACGCGCACCATCAATTTGCAGGAGCAGATCGTTCAGAAAGACATCCCGCTCCTGCAGCGGAGCCTGGGCATCGAATTCACGGCCGTGCTCGTCAAAGGCCGCCACAACTACGTCTGCCCGCGACGACTCGAACGCGCGCTCTCCGAAGCGGCATTGTTCGACGACAAAGACGAGGCCGCCATGCTTCGCGCGATCGCTGAGTGGGCCGAGAAAACCGACGACGGCAGC
>JBGTJY010000492.1:0-3351 GCA_041744855.1 Candidatus Hydrogenedentales bacterium | reverse complement strand
TGGACCAGATGGACGATTCCAGGATCGGAGGCATTGAGATCGACCGGGGCCGATACCAGCGCGGTCGTTGCATAGTCGATGTTGCGGATATCCGTCACCGGGTCTTCGCTGACTACTGCCCGCGTGACGAGTCTCGCGCGGGGCATGGGATTCGGCAGTTCGATCCATTCGATGCCGCGCTCCGCGAAGGCATTAAGTTCTTCGTTCGTGCCGATGCGCGAGCGCATCCATTTCGCGCCGGCAAGTTGGAGCGTGTAGGGGTCGACGTTGTAATCGAGCGCGCGGGCCGGCTCGATAGAGACGAGTCCCGCGACCATGTCGTAGCCTTTCATGAGCGGACCGTTGACATCGTAGACGGGCAACCAATTGGGCTCGATGCGGTGGGTCGGCGGGGCGTCGGGCACGTCGATCGCGGCGATGAATTCATCGAGGTTTTGCGTTGTGCGATGGCGCAGGTGGTAGAGGCCTTGATCGGCGATGGTCAGCAGAATTACGGCGAAGATCGCTATCGCGACAATAGGGCGCCGTTGTCTGGTACCGCCGGGTTGCAAACCGGCGGTACCAGGTCGGATCGCCGCGATTACGGCGAGTGTGGAGATGCACATCAGCCCGGCGCCGGCTATGGGATTTCGCGTCGGCGCGAATTGTTGTTCGATCGCGGCGAGTTGGGGCGACAGATCGCTCGTGCTGCGCAGTGCAACGATGAACACGACGGGCGCGATTGCGATTATGGGAAGGATCAGCAAGGGCATCCACTCGCGTCGTGGCGACGGTTGTTTCATCAGCGCGATTTCCGCGAGGGCGAATGCGGCCAGGCATACCAGGCCCGCATGAAACATCGCGCCATGACGAGGGGGTCCGCGGAATAGTTCGATCACAGGCAACGACGAGAGCCACGTGTAGAGCAGGCCGTAGCGGCCAAGGGTCAAGATTGCGCCCAACAGCGCGACGATGGCGAAACACGCGACGGGTATGCGAGGCACCGTGAGATTGCGCCAACGTAACAGGACCCAGCACGCGAGCGCGGTGACGGTCACGCCGCCGTAGAGTCCCTGGTAGCCGTTCGCGTCGTACATGCGTTGGTCGAACAGGTACGGGTTTGCGAGGCAGAGCAGGTTCGCCGGATGCAGCGACTGCTGGACGCGAAAGGCTTCGGTGGTGTCGATACGTGTGGATGCTTGGACCACTTCGATCGTCGGCAATACCTGCACCGCGGCGCACGCAATCGCAAGAATCTTCGCACTTAACAATGCCGCGAGCATTCCGGGAGGGACGCGCTCTGACGTTCCTTGGAACGCCGCGTCCGGATCACGGCGCGCGCTCATGAATAGCACGAGCGCGTACATCCCCTCGACAAGCCCAGTGACGTACACCATCTGCGGATAGCTCACGAGTAACTGTGACGTAGTGAAGCCGACCACTCCGAGCAGCGCCCAGATCCGCTTGCGGGAGTTCACATCGCGCAGCGCGATATCGATGCACCACAACAGCCATGGCGTATGCGCGAGGACGGCGACGTGCACGAGCCAGAGCCACGAGGACATCGAGTAGCCGCTGAACGTGTAGAGGAATGCGCCGAAATATACTGCGGGCGGCGGCAGTTTCCAGCGGCGCAGAAATAAGACCATGCCCGCGAACATGAACGGATAGCTCAGGATGAATTCGAGATCGAGCGCGGCGGTGAACGGCAGGAATTTGTAGAGCACCCAATGGAGCGGATGCGTCATTCCGGTTTGGCCTTCGCCGTGGAGGTAGAAGCCGGAATAGATGTTCGGAATCCACAGAAAGCTGTCGCCATTGGCGAGGCATTGCGCGTAGAAGTAGCGCAAGGGGACGAAGATCGCGCCGATGTCGTGCTCGATGTAGATTTCGTTCAGGAATAGAGGCGCGGCGAAAATCAGCAAGAAAAAAACTGAGGATACGAGGATAACTGCCGCGATCGCATTCCTCGTCATCGTGCTCGTCATCGTCATCGTAGTCGTAATCGAAAAGTCATGCCGCGGCGATACTCTTCACTCGCTGCCCCCGGACTCCGTGTCATCCACATGCCTCGCCCGGCGGCGCCTGCGCTTTTTCTGTTTGCGGAGTTTTTCTTGACGCTTCGCTTCAGGACTCTCCGCACCGAGCGTTTGTTGCTCGATGAGTTCGCACATCCGCCTGCGCGCGTAAAAACGATTCAACGCCTGCGATCGCGCCTCCTGCATTTTCACTTCGAGCCCACTCGGCAGGTGTTTCAAATAGACGCAGGTCGCCGTGCGATTCACCTTTTGGCCGCCGGGACCGCCCGATCGCACGAATTGCTCGTGTAAATCTTGCTCGCGCAGTCCGCAGGCCTCCATACGGCGGAGCAATTCCGCTTCCTTCTGCGGCGTGACCCCGAAACGCGGCAATGTTCATCTCCCCAAAATCTCGTCCACAGATGGCCACAGATAACCACAGATGTGCCCTCTATTGGAATCCTCGGGCAGAAGTCTGACAAAATCCGCATGGCCTGCGGAAAACGGATTTAGAGGAGCGAACCTTGCGTGTATTAATCTGCCTGTTTTCAGTTGTTCTTGCCTGCGCACTAGCCGCCGGGCAAGACGAAGCGATGACCATCAAAATCACTAGCGCGGCTTTCGAAAATAAACAACCGATCCCGCTGAAGCACTCCGCATACGGCGACAACCTCTCCCCCGCGCTGGCCTGGACGAATCTGCCCGAGGGCACGAAACAGATCGCGATCATCATGGACGATCCGATCGCGCCCACGCCGCAACCGTTCGTGCATTGGGTGATCTACAACATCCCAGCGACCGCAGCGGGACTGCCGGAGAATCTGATGAAGGACGCGGCGGTGACCACGCCGGATGCCGTGAAAGGCGCGATTCAGGGACCGACGGGCGTTCGGCGTCCGGGATACTTCGGGCCGCGTCCGCCGAAGGATGACAAAGTGCACGAGTACCACTTCACGATCTACGCGCTCGATATCGAGACGCCGTTGGCTGAAGGGCTGAACAAAGAGGCGTTGATCGAGGCCATGAAGGACCATACGCTCGCGAAGGGTGAGTTGATTGGGACCTATAAGCTTGAGGGTTGATCCGAATTGCTTGTAGCGCTGGTTTTCAACCGGCGCGAATGTTCGATGAAGAACGCCGTCCCGTGTGCCGGTTGAAAACCGGCGTTACAAGAAAGGTTTTGTCATGCGCCGCTGTTCCCTGTTGTTCACGTTGTCGCTGTCGATCGTCTGCGCCGCTTCTGCGCAACTCGAAGAACGCCTCGCGCAAATCAAATTGCCGCCCGGTTTCGCGATCAGCCTGTATGCGACGGGTGTCGAAAACGCGCGGGGAATGGCGCTTGGCGACAAGGGCA
>JBGTJY010000491.1:0-3511 GCA_041744855.1 Candidatus Hydrogenedentales bacterium | reverse complement strand
ATCTCCTGATTTCGGCGTGGACGAGCCCCGACCGCATCAGCCACTTGTTCTGGCGTTTCCGCGATCCGGAGCACCCGTTGTACACGCCCGAAGGTAACGCGAAGTACGGGCGCGTAGTCGAGGACAGCTACATCCGTATGGACGAAATCGTCGGCAAGGTCGTCGCGAAGTTGCAGCCTGATGACCTGCTGATGATTTTGTCCGACCACGGGTTCCACAGTTTCCGCCGCGGATTCAACGTCAATACGTGGCTGATCCGCAACGGATACCTCGCCGTGGCGGGCCAGAGCGATCCGGCAACGGCCGAGAACAACGAGTCGTTTTTGCAGGGATACGACTGGGCGAATTCGAAGGCCTACAGCCTCGGCCTCGGCAGCATTTTCTTAAATCTGCAAGGCCGCGAAGGCCAGGGAACGGTGCGCCCGGTCGAGGCGGGCGAACTCATCGAGGAGATTCGCACGAAGCTGCTCGCGCTCACCGATCCGGAAAACGGCGCGAAAGTATTCGACGCAATCTACACGCGCGACGATTACAAAGGCGCGTCGCAGGAAGATGCGCCGGATTTACAACTCGGATATGCCGAGGGCTATCAATCCACGAAGGACGCCGCGAAAGGGTCCGCGCCCGCCGCGCTATTCGAAGATAACACGGATAAATGGAGCGGCGAACACGCGGCGAGCGACGTCGCGCACACGCCGGGGATTTTCTTCTCGAACAAACCGATCACGGCGCAGGATCCGAATCTCGTCGACTTGGGCGTAACCGCGCTGAAGTATCTCGGCAAAGATGTGCCCCCGGATTTTCAGGGCAAGCCGCTACTATAGCCAGCGTAGCACGGGCTTCCAGCCCGTGGGCATGCTCGCGCGCCCACGGCCAGGATGGCCGTGCCACATGTAAAGGTAAATTCGCAGTCCGATGTCAGAGCCTCAGCAACATCCCACCGCATCGTGGCCGATATTGTTAGCCGCGTTGGGTATTCTCGTCGCCGTGTTGCTGCTGGTGTGGATTTTGTTTCCCACCATTGTCGCGCGTTCGCCGATGGGGGACGTGATCCGGGAATCCGAAATCGCGTACGTACTTGCGGACGTGCCGAACGTCAAGACCGCACTTGAAGGCATGCTGGACAACGCTGGAGTTCAAAGTTTCGCTGAATTCTTTGACGATCCGGCTTCCTTTTACAAGGAGACCGTTGCGGAAACCGTCGACTATCACTCGGAAATCGCGTACGCGCTCCTAATCGAGGGGAACAGCGCGAAGATCGGAATGAAACCGTCGCTCGCGCAACGGCTTGCCCCCAATTACATCGAGCTCAAAGACGGCGCCTGGAACGATCCGTGGGGCAACCGATATCGCTTCTACTTTGGGCCTTGGGACGCCGCGCGACACGGCGAGGCCGATGAAAATGGGGACGGACCGCCTTTCCGATCCTACTTTGACGTGAACCGAAAGCAGAATCTACAAGGCATCGCGCCCGACGCGAGCGTGACCATTCTTATTTATTCGCTCGGCCGAGACGGTCTTTCGAGTCAACTCTTCGGCGCGACTCCGCACGATACGATCGAAGGAGATGATATCGGGTCGTGGGTTGGGAATTGATCACGTCATTCCTGCGCACGCAGGAATCTCTCGCATCGTTCGGCGCGTCGTGTACAGGTGGGAGATTCCTGCCGGCGGGGCCTTCCAAAAAGTGTGCAGCACATGTCTCTAAAGCTACATCCCCCTAAATCCCCCTTCATTGCTGTCCTAAACGATTTTGTCATGGTAGGGTTTTGGCCCTCATAGTTGGTGTTTTTGCTTTACGTTTTGGTGTTTTAGAATCGTGGCCTGCCCGTTTTTCCGTTGGGCGGTTCGTTCAGCTGTCCCAATTATGTAAATCCGAAGTTGAGTTGGTCGGGGAATCGTACCAACGTTGATGGTCCGAAGGGATTGTCGAGCCATTCGCGCAGGCTCCGGTAAGTGAACAGATGAAAGCGCAGCATGGTGGCAAGCGCTTTGAGCGACCAGGTTTTCCCGGAGAGATGGTGCAGCCATTTGAGCTGGAGCAGCGCGATGAGCGCCGTCCAGATTTGAATGCGTAACGCGTTCTCGCTCGTCCCGACGAAGCTTTTGATCTTCAGATTCTGCTTTAGCGTTTTGAAGAAGATTTCTATCTGCCAGCGCTCTTTGTAGATGGCGCCGATGGTGGTTGCGCCGAAATCGAGATGGTTTGTAAGTAGTACGAGTTCGCGTTGGCGGTCCTCGTTCCAGACGACACCGCGGCGCAGGTCGTAGGGACATTTCTTCTGTGCACAAACTTTAGCGTGGATGCCGGTAAGCCGGATGATTTCGTCGGCGAGAACGTTAGAGCGCTTGGGTGGGGTGCGGCGTTCGATAACGGTGTACTTCGCGTTCGATTTCATGCGGGTGACGAAATAGACGCCTTCGCGGGTCCATTGACCGAACTGCCGGTAGTCGTTGTAGGCCATGTCCATCGTAACAATCGAACCTTGATTGAGCCGAAGATGCTTGAGCATCGTTGAGTCGTGCGCACGGGCCTTGGTTATCCGCACATAGGACGGCATGTAATCGTCATGGTCTAGCAACACATGGAGCTTGGCGCCCCCTTTGGCCCGCCGAAACGACGCCCAGGGAAATAGGCTCAGACAAAGACTGACCGTCGTCGAGTCCAACGAGAGCAGTTTGTTCTTGAAACGGAACGCCTTCATACGCCGCCCTAAGCGGCCTTGCTCGCGAAATCTATCGAGCAGCATCCAGAACACGTCCTCGAAAAGCTCCGCAGGGCGATGGGCGTTTGCGTAGGAGAGGTTCGATTTGGACGGGACGCGCCGCACGCCGACATGGCTTAGCTTTCCATAAAATCCAGCAAGCCCGTTGCAAATATCGCGCAACGAATCGGCGAGCGCAAGATGGCAAAACAACATCGCCGCGAGTTGGTCCCAACACGTGAAGCCCTTCGAGGCATAATCGCCTCCATGCCGGCGGACCAAACGCTCAAACCCACTTCGAGGAATCTCCGCCATCAATTGACTCAACAAACTCGCCGACCGTACCATGTTTGCGCCCTCTTTTCCGGTGTGAGAAGAACCTTTTTTCGTCAATCAGATTCTTATCGACCAGGAGAGGGCCTCGTCAATCTAATTTTCTCCACCGCTGTTTAGGACAAGAATGATCCCCCTTCAAAGGGGGACTTAAGTCGCGAAAAAGTCCCCCTTTGAAGGGGGATTTAGGGGGATGTTGCCCCGCGCCCCAGATTCCCCGATCAAAGCGTCCGAAACACCTCCCGAGCCGCCGCAATCGTCCGATCGATCTCGCGCTCGCCATGCGCCAAACTCGTAAACGCAGTCTCATACTGCGACGGCGCGAAATACACGCCCCGATCCAACATCCCATTGAAGAACCGCGCATACCGCGCCGTGTCGGACTTCGTCGCTTCGCCGTAATTTCGGACCGGCCCCTCATGGAAAAATAGGCACCCCATCGAGCCGATCCCCGTCTGATACACGGGCACGCC
>JBGTJY010000490.1:0-1749 GCA_041744855.1 Candidatus Hydrogenedentales bacterium | reverse complement strand
AACCGTCGAGCCGCTGCCACTCATCACGGCTGCCGTGCATCCCGCCTCGATTAGGCTTGTCTTGATCTCGGCAAGTTCGGGATAGCGCTGGAACACGACTTCTTCCATCGCGTTGTAACAGGCCGCGCGCCAGTCCCGATTCGCGAGTGCCGCTTTCGCCGAGGTGAATCGGTTCGACTCACAACCCTCAAATTCGCTGCGAGGCAAATCCGGATGTTCGTACACCCACTTCGTACTCACGGCGATAGGAGGATGCACAAGCACGAACCACACACCGGAAATAGATTCGAGACGCGTGAGTAATTCGCCGCGTCCAGTGGCAGCGACCGTTCCTCCGACGAGACAATAAGGCACATCCGAGCCAAGACCCAACGCCAATTCCGCCAGCCGCCCGCTCGATAGGTCGAGTTTCCAAAGGCGGTTCAGCGCGAGTAGGGTCGCCGCTGCATTTCCGGAACCACCTGCGAGCCCCGCCGCAATGGGAATACGCTTGCGAAGATGAATGCGCGCGCCCCCGGTAAACTTCGTCGCGTCCTGAAGCGCCGATGCCGCGCGGACAATCAGGTTGTCGTCGCTGCAATCGAGGTCGTCCCGTTCGCACGTGAGCGAAATGCCCGAATCCGCGACATGAAACGTCAGCTCATCGGAGAGATCGACCGTTTGAAAAATCGTCTCGATGTCGTGATAACCGTCGGGCCGGCGCGCTCCGACCTCAAGGAATAGGTTTATCTTGGCGAACGAACGGGCGATCAACGGCTCCGAATTCGATCCCGATTCACTCGCGTCCGTCAAACGTCAGTTTTCCGCGCTGGGATACGCCGCAACCGCTTTTCCGATCTTGTCCTTGAGGTTCCGGCTCGGCGCGCCGCAAAGTTCGATCGGACCCTCGTAAGCGACCATGGCGCTCACCGCGTCCTCGTCGATTGTTGCAAGCGATGCAGCGTCGATACGCACGGGCGCGGCGATCATCCCGTATTCGCTCATCCACTCGGTCGACCGCGCGGCTTCGCGCCAACCCTCACCGGCGCGCCCAAGCGTGAGCGAAGGCGCTGGAATTACCGCAAGACCCTTTGCCCCTTCGACGACGATTTCCAACGCGAGCCTATCCGCCTCGTCGCGCGTCAGATTAAACTCGGACAGCACCTCGTCCGGCAAACGAGACGCCTGCACGGCAAAAAACTTCACGCCCCACGACGCCGCCGTGCGCACGCGTTGCACGCCATAATCGTGGCCCTGCGTGTCGCTCGGGTTGAGCCAGTGGTATCCGTTGTCGGTCCGCACCGACCAATCGCCGCCGCCCGCGCCCACGAGCAACGGATCGATGGACAAGCCCGGTGTCAGTCCGGCGCCTTTGGCGTGGTCGACGTAGTCGCGCATGTTCTTCGGAAAGTACGGCTCGGCCCCTCGCATCGAACCCGGCGGGCCTTCCCACGTCGCCGGCGCGAGAACGTGTTTCACCCCGGCCGACTTCCACCCGTCGGCGGCTTTCCACAAATCCAGGACGCTCTTGCCTTCCTCGATAGTGACCCAGCTCCGCGGGGGCCGCGGCAATGTGGCCATCTCGGCAATCGAGCTCTGCGCCCAACCAAAGAACTGCTGCACCTTGTCCGGCTCCGGCGTGCCGAACGACACCCAGACCGGGTCCGCCAACACCTCCTCGCGCGGGGCCAACGATATCGGCGGCTCGAATTGGCACTCGACGCTCCCGTGCCACGTCTCGCCCGCCGACACAAGGTTGACCTCGGATTT
>JBGTJY010000489.1:0-1848 GCA_041744855.1 Candidatus Hydrogenedentales bacterium | reverse complement strand
GATCCGCGGGCTCCGCCACCACCCAACGCGTCCCCACTTTCTTGAGCGTGTACGATTCGCCGTCGAATCGCAGCCGAATCTCCGTCGCCCGCTCCACCGGAAATTTGAAGATCGCCTTGTCCCGCAGATTGAAGGGCCGCGTCCGCATCGCGAGCACCGCCTCGAACGGCAACGTCGTGACCGCGCCATCCTCCTGCTTCGCGTAATATTCCGCCGGATTCGTCTCCGGCACGGACGCGCCAATCAGAATAGACCTAGGCTCCGGATCGTCGCGATAGTTCAGTTCGATCGCGATCCGCGGCGTCTCGAATCCCGCCTCGCTCGCATCCTCGGGAAACGCTAACCCGCCGGTCCGCTTCAAAAACGCAATGTATCTCGACACCGCTTCCTGATCCGTGTCGTCGAACGCTGGATTCGTCAATCGCCAGCCCTTCTCCAGATCGTTCGTCAATTCGAATTGCGTGTACTCGTCGCGATATTTCAGCGAAGCCAGATCCACCGCCTCGCCCGCGAGCAGTTGCGTCTGACGAAACGCAGTCGGCGATTCCGGCAGCAACGTCAATATATTTCCGTCGATGACGAATACCGTCGGATTCCCCACGAGCTTCGCGAAAATCCCCCCGCCCGTATCGCCCTCCGCCGCCCAACCCAGTTCCAACGTCTGCGTCTCGTTCGCCGCACCGCCGTGAAGTGTCAATCGATGCCCCGGCGGATCGAGGCCATAATCCGCGAGACTCTCCGGTGCGTCGATATGCCCTCGTGTCGTCGTAAACTGAACTTCGCCCACGAGCGCCGCCACCTTCTCCTGCTTCGCCGGCGCGGCGATCGGCTCGACCATCTGCCACTTCCCAGCCGCATCGCGCTCGAGAACGACCCGAACGGATTCCTCGCCTAACTCCGGCAAGTCTTCCGTCGCCTCAGCCGGTTTCACTTCCGCGTTAAACACCCGCGCGTATTCGATGCGCGATATCCCCGCTTCGCTCGGCGGAATGACATAGCGTTCCCGTAGATCGAGCAGTGCACGATTCAATTCGTGAAACGCCCCGACGCTCGTCAGCGAAACCGCGCCGTCGTTCACGCGGAAATAACGAAACTCCTGCGTCGGATCGATCGCGCCGGCGACAATCTTTCCCGTCGCTCCGCCAGCCGTCCAAAACTCGATCCGCAAATGCGGCGGCTCCATTTCGTATACATCCAGCCGCTTAGGCTTGTCCTCGATAATCCGATCGTGCGACAACCCAGCAATCGCGTTCGCGAGACGGTTCCACACCACTTCATTCGCGCGAATATGCGGATACGGCTTCTCAATCGCCCAACGCCCATCGGCCGCCCGCCGCCCCACAACTTCCGCCTCGCCCGCCTGTTCGATCGCGATCATCTCGAGATCCGCCGAGGCGAAATCGAACTCGCGCCGCCCAACCGCCTCGCGCTCCGCCGTCTTCGTCTCGATAAATCCCGTCAGCCAATACGCGGCGACCAAGCCCGCGAACACCATCGCGAGCACGACGGTCCGTTTCGCGCTCACCGGTACCGTCTCCGCATCCACAGCACCGCAATCCCGGCCAACGCGACCGCCTGCACCGGTCCCAGCGACGCAATCCACGCGACCGCCTTTTGTTCGCCTTCCGTCAGTATGACCGGCGGATCCTCGTGACCCGTCGCGCGGATCGCAATCAATTCCTCCGATTCCGTCAGCCATGCCACCATGTTGAGCAAGAGATTCGAGTTGTATCCCCAGTCGATCCCCTCGTTCGACGCGATATCCCAATCGCCTATCACCACCACGCGCGCATCCCGGCTGCGGCTGCCCTCTCCCGTCGCCATGGCCGCGCTCATCGCCACCGGAAC
>JBGTJY010000488.1:0-15022 GCA_041744855.1 Candidatus Hydrogenedentales bacterium | reverse complement strand
GGGACTGTTGGGTGCGTCAATCGGTCTCGCCGCTAAACGCCGCGGAATCGCAACACGCATAATCGGCGTCGGACGACGCCGAGAATCATTACAAGTCGCCCTCGATCGCCGGGCAATCGACGACGCGACGACAGACGCATCCTCGGCGCTCAAGGAATGCGACCTCGCCATTATCTGCACGCCAGCGTCACTCGTGCCTTCGTATCTGGATGTCGCCCGAAAGTCTTGCGCACGCGACGCGATTGTGACCGACGTCGCCAGCACGAAGTCGGCGATTTGCGAGCACGCGTCGAAGACCTGGCCTAGTCCGCGCCGATTCGTCGGCAGTCACCCGATGGCCGGCTCCGAAAAATTCGGCCCGGAACACGCCACGGAGACGTTGTTCGAGGACTCGGTCGTCTTTGTTGAACGAGGAGACAATGTCGATTCTAATGCGCGCGAACGGGTTGCTGCATTCTGGACAGCCTTGGGCGCGCGCACGTTCGATGTCGATCCCATTGCACACGATCGGTTGGTCGCTCGGACGAGTCACATCCCGCACATTGCCGCTTCCGCGCTCACGCAACTGCTCGACGGCCACGGCGCGGATGCCCCCGCGTTCATCGGCAACGGGTTCCGCGACACGACCCGTATCGCGGAAGGCCGCGCCGAAATTTGGCGCGACATCAGCATGACCAATGCCGACGCGATCGCCGAAGGACTCGATCAGTACATCCGCGAACTCGAGGGATTTCGCGAGCAACTGCGCGCGCAGTCGTCGCAAGGCGTGGAAGATTTTTTCGAACGCGGCCGCAAAGCCCGTATCCAGGCGATCGGCGAATCCAAGGTACCCTGTGAATGACCGGCCGCTTCATTACGTTCGAGGGAATCGAAGGATGCGGCAAATCCACCCAGGCCAAACGACTCCGCGCGCACCTCGAATCGCAGGGTCATCGCGTACTCCTGACGCGTGAACCGGGCGGCACGCCCATCAGCGAGGCAATCCGCACGTTACTGCTGAATCCCGACCACGCTGAAATGAAACCGGCGACGGAGCTACTGTTGTATCAAGCCGCGCGCGCGCAACACGTCGAGGAAGTGATTGCGCCGGCGTTGGCCAACGGGACAATCGTGATTTGCGATCGCTTCGCGGATTCCACCCTTGCATATCAGGGCGCCGGCCGTAGTCTCTCCCCCGAGATTCTGCGCGCAGTCCTCGATCCCAAAATCACGATGGGAGTAGCGCCGGACTTGACCATCCTCATCGATCTCGACGTGTCCGCCGGCCTCGAACGCTCCCGCCGCGACCAACCATGGGACCGCATCGAGCAGGAATCGTCGGCGTTTCACGAGCGCGTCCGCGCCGCGTTTTTGGAGATCGCGCGGAGCGAACCGAAACGTGTGCGGGTGGTCGATGGAGCACAGCCCTTTGATGCCGTGGAGGGGGAAGTCCGCGATGCGGTGTCGGAGGTTTTTCGTCTCTAACTCGATCGAATTAACGTTCGGGCAACCACGCCATCTTCAAATCCCGCCCAGTCGCTCGGCAGTCTTTCAGGTACAAATTGATTAGCGTTTGATACGGGATACCGCACTTCTCGGCCTTCTCTTTGAAATACTCGATCACATCGGGATCTAAACGAAGCGTAATTTGACGTTTCAATTTGCGCGCATAGGGATTCTTGCGCCGTTTCATTTTGGTTAGATCGTAGTCAGTTCTCATTGTTCAACCTTGTTCCTCACCCGAACTTCGTGCCCCACCCACACCTCGTTCCCAAATTTCGATTTGGGAACGCACTTGATCCCGAAGCTCTGCTTCGCGAAATGTTCTAAATCGGCAACGGGTCGATTTCCAACACCGCATCCGTGCCGCCGTTGTAATTGCGGGCGGAAGAGTAGCGCCAATGCTCGGGCGCATCTATCCAACCCCGCCGCACGGGATTCGAATGGATATATTCGATCTTTTGCCGCAGCATGCTTTCAGTTTGAATCAACTGGGGATGTGAACCCTCTTGCCAGACCTGATGGCGGCTTTGCTCCTTGTTGCTTTTCTTGTAATACCTAAACTGGTTGAGAAGCCACGTTCGATTGCTTTCCTCCGCAACGCGAACAATCTCGCGCGCGGTAAATCCCTTGAACGCCTGCATGACGCCCGTTAAGCCTGGCGCTTCCGCCACGAGATGGACATGGTTGTCCATGATCACGTAGGCGTAGAGTCCCAGTCCTTTTTGACGGCGGCAGAACGCAAGTGAATCGATGATCACGCGACAGAAGTCGATACCGATGAACACCGGGATCCATTCGACTATCGTGCAGGTAAGGAAATGAATCCCGTTGGTGTCGAGGATGCGATACCTGGAACGCATGGTAGTACAGTTTTCGCGAAGCAGAGCTTCGGTTTCAAGTGCGTTCCCAAATGGAAATTTGGGAACGAGGTGGGATTGGAAAATTTGGGAACGAGGTGAAAATGGAAATTTGGGAACGAGGCTATGCCCCCTGTTGAATGCAGTACAAATGCGTCGCCGTGCGGATGAAGAGCTGGCTTCCGGACACGATTGGTGACGACAGCGTATAGCTCCCGTCCAACTCATTCGTCCCTAGCAGCGCGTAGGTCGCGCCTGCGGATACGATTGATGTCACTGATTTCTCGTTGGTAATGTAAATCTTTCCGTCCGCGAGAATGGGGGAGGAGCTCACGATTCCGTCCGCAGTATGTTCCGGTCCCCACACGACGGCGCCGGTCTTCGCGTCGAGACACGTGATGACGCCTTTGTCATCGACCATGTAAAAATACTTGCCGTCGCAAATCGGCGTCGGGACGTCCGGGCCGTACGACTCGGTCCACGACCACGCGAGATGGCTCGTCGTGATGTCGCCTTCGCCGCCCGCGCGCAATGCCAGCAGCGGACGCACACGCGTGGGCGCGTAAATCATGCCGTCGACCGCGACCGGCGACGCGACGATCCGAAAGTTGGGATTGTTTTTCGGGTTGAGTCCGCCTGATCGCCAGATTTCACGGCCGGTCGCGGGGTCGTTCCCCGTGACGTAGTCGCCGCCGGTCACAACGATTTCCGTCTTGCCGTCGAACTCAAGCAAGGCCGGAGTCGTGTAGGCGTCTGGCGATTCTTCGATGGCATCGGTCGGGCGTTCTTGTCGCCAGATTTCTTTTCCCGATGCTGCATCGAGTGCGAGTAGATACGACGGGTCGTCGGTCTTTCTGCCGTGGAGCACCTCGATGATCAACTTCTTATCGTGCAACAGCGGCGACGATGCATAACCCCACCCGAGTCCAAACGCGCCGTAGTCGGCTTCGAGATTCCGCTTCCAGACTTCTGCGCCCGCCATGTCATACGCGGCCACGGCGCCTGTACCGGTGACGACCCAAACGTGCTCTCCATCGGTCACTGGCGAAGGCGAGGAGCTGTTCTGCTTGCGCATCAGCCGGTTGCCTTTGTCGACAACGCGTTCCCACAAGATTTTTCCGTCCGGTTTTGCGAGGCACAGCAACAGCAACTCGTCGCCGCCGGGATTGGACGGTCCCGAGTAACCGCCGCGTCCGCCGCGTCCGCTCCGTTCCTGCTGTGGCGTCGCGGGCGCCTGGGGTTCACCTTTTGACGCGGAAGTCACGAAGATCCGATCGCCCCATAGCGCGGGCGTTCCACCGCTCCAAGAGGGCATCTCCGTTTTCCAGACGATGTTCTTGGTAGTGCTCCATTCCGTGGGGAGGTTCGTGCCGGTTGCGACGCCGTTCGCCGACGGCCCGCGCCACTGGGGCCAATTCCCCTCACCGAATGCAACGGAAGTTACAGAAACGAAAATCGCAGCAAGCGTCACGAACGATCGCATCGATGGCCACTCCTCGGAAAGCACGCGTCCAAAAATAGCTCACGCGCCGCGCATTTCCGCGCGGCGCGTGAGAGGAAGATTACTGCTGCCCACCCTGCTGGCGGCGAAAGTCCACCACCGTCTGCATCTCTTTCGCATCGATGCCGCCGCTACCGTCCGCGTCGATCATGCTGAAAAACTGTTTCATTTGTTCCGGCGCTTCGTCTTCGCTCACGACACCGTCCCCATTCGTGTCCATCGCCTTGAGCATCGCCGCCGCCTCTTCGCCTTCGGCCGGCGCTGCCGCCTTCGCCTGCGTTCCGGTGAACGGCATGTCGCCCATGGGCGTGACCATGTTGCCCTCGAGCTTCCCATCGACCAGTTTCGCCGTGTAGTCGATCGTGAATTCCTGACCCTCGCGCTCGATCGTCCGGCTGAAGGTCATCGTGTTGTCTTTCACCGCGAGGTTGTCGAGGTCCGATTCGCCTCGCTCCGACGACCAGTGTCCTTTCAACGCGCCTTCGGCTTCCGTCACGTCGAGTTTCGCCTGCACCGGGTTGCCCTGGATTTCCATCTCGATGTCCCAGCTACCGACGAAGCTGGGCTTGCCGGATGCTGCACCCGCGTCGCCCGCGCGTACCGCCGTGAACTCACGTTCGCCACGCGGCGTGGTCACCGTGCCGACCAGTTTTCCGTCCACGATCGTGGCGGCGTGCTCCATCGAGAATTCCTGGCCGTCGCGCTCGAACACGCGCGAGAAGGTCAACTTACCGTTTTCAATCTTCACGTTGGAAAGTTCGCTTGTTCCCCGCTCGCTTTCCCAAGTTCCGCTGTTCTCGCCAATCGTCAACGTCGAGACGCGTTGCTGACCCTGACGTTCCTGCGTCACGGTCCATTTGCCCGCGAACCCGTCTTGAGCGAAGGCACCTGCGGACACCATCAATCCCGCTGCGAACGCAAGACACACTTTCAGCTTAGCCATGACAATTCTCCTGTATGCCAATGAATTGAGGGAACTTCCGGCCCAGCCCCATGCCAGAATCCGGACCACGCAGCCCTTGCCTCAGGAGTATATCGCGGCAAAAGTTGTTTCGACTAAGCCGGCCCTGATGCCTAGTTTGCGAAAGGCTCGGGATTTACCCAGGCGCTTCGAGAAAATGCTAGACTTGATAGGTGGAGGAATCGCATCATTTTCGCGAAATGGTGGCACTGCGAAACATTAGTCGGGATTGGATAGAGTCAGCGCTCATACTTGGGAAACGACTATGAAGATCGCAATACATAAGGATGCGGACGCCCTCTACTTTCGTATTGACGAGAGCCGGATTGTCGATTCCGAGGAGGTGCGTCCGGGCGTTATCCTGGACTACGACGAAAATGACGTCGTCGTTGGAGTAGAGTTTCTGCGCATCTCCGAACGCGCCGGCATCGGCGATCTCTCATCTGTTGAATTCGAATCTAAGTGAACCAGTTAACGCCGAGAAACCATCGGGTTAAACAGAAATCCTCCGCGCGACCTCGACCAGCCTCGCGGTTAACGTGGTCAACGTCTTCTTGTGATTCTCCGCGATGAGTTCGCCCTGATCGTTGAAGGCTTGCGGAGCGCCGCTGATCGCGAGCATATTGGGCAACACGATCGCGTTGATGTTCAAGAAAATGTCCCGGACGTGATAGAGGCCGCGTAACCCGCCCAGCGCGCCCGGCGACGCGCTTACCAACGCGACAACCTTGCCCACATAACACTCGAGCGGCTTCTCGCCTTCCTCTTTCCGCGAGCACCAGTCGATCACATTCTTCAGCATCGGCGTGATCGAGCTGTTGTACTCCGGGCACGCAATCAAGAAGCCCGAATGCGATTTCATCAACGCCTTGAGCTTGCGCGCGTTCTCCGGCACGCCTTCCGCCGCTTCCAAATCCTCGTTCATCATGGGCAACGGGTAATCGGCCAACTCAACGCAGGTTGTAGTCCCACCCGCCGCCTCGACAAGCTGACCCGCGACAGTCGCGAGCTTGCGGTTAAACGAAGCCTTCCGCGTGCTTCCCGCGAACACCAGAATTTTCGGCGCATCCGCCATTACTCATTTGCTCCTTCGTCTCGGTCACTCCCACGCGTCCGCATTTCGCGTCCACCTACGGTAACGCCTCCAAACGCGCCACGCGATCTTTCGAATCGGGATGCGAATTCAAATAGTCCTTGAGAATCTCGCTCAGGACTTCCGTCTTGCGATCGCCGTCTTCAATGGGCGGACGCTCGCGCGATCCCCTGACCGATTCCTCAAATGCGAGAAGCGCGCGTGGCCCCTTGAGGCGACGTTCCTTGGGAATGCCGATACCGCGCATCTTTTCGTAGGCCCACAAGTCGCACGCGTATTCCTGGTCCTGGTCGTAGCCCGACGCGAGCAGGTTGTGCAGCATGCTCAGCGTGTCTGCCAATTCCTGTCCACCCAGGCTGAGTCCGACGACGAATGGGAATTGTTTCTTTCTGCAATGCCCCAGTTCGATGTGGCCGATCTCGTGACCCAATACGAACAACACTGCGTCGTCGTCATACTCGTACGCGTCGAGGAAACCGGTGCTTACATAGATGAATCCGCCAAGAATCGAAAATGCCACGAACTCCCGATCGTCGAGCACCGTGACAGTGTATTCGAGATTCGTCCGCGAGCGCTCAGATAACAGTTTCGCCGCGAGCACGTTGATCTGCTCCTGCAAACTCCGCTCAGGCGAAACCGACAAACTCGACACAATGTCTTCATGCACCTGTTCTCCCCACGCCCGCTCTTCCTCGTCGGTCATGCCCGCCGCGCGATCGACGGCATCTTCAGCCGCCTGAATCGTGTCGGTCGTGGTCCGCACTACCAAATCGAGCAACTCGACGGGATCGGCCTCCCTCACTTCCTTGAGGTCGACGATGTCCTTCAGTTCGCTCGCCGTCTCGGCAAGTTCCTCGGCCGTATCGCGCGCGGGCTGAACCGTCTTGCGAACCTCGCTCACCACAAACCAGGCGCCAGCAACGGCAGCTAGAACGATCGCAATATTTCGCAGAGTCGCAGAATTCATAAGAGCCCATTCCCAAACGGGTAGTGTACAACGCCCCGCGATGGAAACGTAGGGGCGCTTCGGGAAGCGCCCGGGGGTGCCGTCGCGAATTCCAGAGCGGTTCCCGAACCGCCCCTACGATGTGATACGCGCGTAGGGGCGCTTCGAGAAGCGCCCGAGGGTGCCGTCGCGAATCCCGGGGCGGTTCCCGAACCGCCCCTACGGTGTCATACATCCGTTGGGACGCGTGGAGTCATGCCCCGGCGGTTTATGTGCCTTCGCAGTATTTCTTGAGCCCCTTCAATCCGCCGCCATACGTCTTCTCGAAGTTCGTAACCAAGTCCGCCTCGGGCGCATTCGTGGGCTCGAACGTGCTTCCCCATTGCACCTCGCACGCGCCCGCGCCTTTCGGCAGCACGACAATCGTCGCCCGATAATTGTCGAACGGCATCGGCGGTTCGACAATCGAATAGCACAACGCCATCGCCCCGGTGTCCAGCTTCTCCAGCCGCTCTTTGATCACGCGGCCGTCCACCGTGTGAATCGTCCGAACCGCGCCGACGCCCTGACCTTCCATGTCGCTCTTCGTGATCCCGCGCGCGAACTTCGGGAGTCCATTGAAATCCGCGAGCGCCTCCCAAACTTTCGTCGCGGGGGCGTTGACTTCGATAGTGGCTTTGGCAGAGGCCATGATTCGGTCCTTTCTACGATGGGGGAAGGCGAATCTTAACACGCCGAGATTGCGTAGCGACGAGGCGAGAAGTGATTAACGCAGATCGAGTAACGCGAGGATGCGTTCGAGCTCTTCGAGACCGAAGAAATCGATCTCGAGTTTGCCGTGATACTTCTCGTTCGAACGCACGGTTACCTTGGTGCCGAGCTTGCGCCGGATACGATCTTCCAATTCCTCGATGTGCGGGTCGGTGCGCGGCGTGGCGCCGTTCGTCGATGGCAAGCGGGGTTGCACGGGGACCGCCAGTTTTTCCGCCTGGCGTACGGACAAGCCCTCGTCGATAACCTTGCGGCACGCGTTAGCCTGTTTCTCGGGCGAATCGATCGCAAGCAGCGCTTTGGCGTGACCCGTCGTTATTTTGCCCTCGAGAACCGCGCGCTGGACGCTGGGTTCAAGATTGAGCAATCGCAACGTGTTGGTGATCGTCGAGCGGTTTTTCCCGACCTGATCGGCGAGATGTTCCTGCGTCCAGTGAAAATCTTGAATCAGCGCCTGGTAGGCCTGCGCCGTCTCGATTGGGTTCAGATCTTCGCGCTGGATGTTTTCGATAAGGCCGATCTTCAACAATTCCCGATCGTCGATTTTCCGAACGACGGCGGGAATCGTCTCGCGGTCCGCAAGTATGCTCGCCTTCACGCGCCGCTCGCCGCTGACCAATTCGTAGGAGCCATCGGATTTGCGGCGCACAATCACCGGCTCGAGAACGCCATCAATGCGAATCGACTGCGCGAGTTCCTGAAGCGAGTCTTCGTCGAAATACTTTCGCGGCTGACGCGGATTCTGCGCAATCTCATGCGGATCGATCTCGATCAGCATCGACCCATCCGACATCGGCTCGTGCTCGATCGTCTGGGTGACAGGCTCATTGGTGAACGCCCGGCGGGGAGGATTCGCGGAGGGCTCGGTCGGAGCCTCGGAAGGAGCCGACGAAATCAGTGCGCTCAGACCGCGCCCCAACGCCTTCTTCTTCGGGTTAGGCAACTTCCGGCTCCCGCACGGGGATGGCCTCGCGCCGGACGATTTCCTTCGTGAGCGAGCGATAGGCCCGCGCGCCGGCCGATTCGTCGTCGTACATGATCACGGGCAGCCCAAAACTCGGCGCTTCGCTTAGCGTCACGTTGCGCGGAATCACTGTCTTGTAAACCGTGGCGCCCAGGTGGGAACGCACATCCGCCACGACCTGCTTCGACAAGTTCGTGTGCTGATACATCGTGAGTACGACGCCCTGCACATGCAGCGCGGGATTGTGGGTCTCTCGGACAAGTTTGATCGTCTCCAAGAGTTCGCTGAGACCTTCCAGCGCGTAATACTCGCATTGAAGCGTCACGAGAACGCCGTCCGCCGCGCACAAACCATTAATCGTGAGCAAACCCAGCGACGGCGGGCAATCGATCAGGATGTATTCGTAGTGCGCGCGCAACGGGTCCAATATGTCCCGCAGCCGAAACTCGCGCCGCGGCACGTCGACCAGCTCGATACCTGCGCCGACGAGGTCCTTATTCGCGCAGATGATGTGCAAGTTGTCGACATCGGTCTCGAGGACTACGTCTTCCGCCGTCGCGGTTCCGGCGAATAGGTCGTACAACGTAAACTCGATGTCGTTCTTATCGAAGCCGAGTCCGCTCGAAGCGTTTCCCTGCGGATCGAGATCGACCACAAGCGTGCGATGTCCACTCGTCGCGAGGCACGCCGCGAAATTGACGGTAGTGGTAGTCTTTCCGACGCCGCCTTTTTGATTGGCTATGACGAGCACGCGCGCCATGATAAACCCGATTGAACCCCCTCGGAGAGTGTACGCGACCCCCAGTTTGGCCGACCGTCCCCCTAGCTGATTCGTATGATACGAGGGGAGTGGGGGGAAGTCAACGGTGGTTAGAGCGGAGTCCCTGTTACAATCGCAGGACCAGCGGCCAAGCGGGGCGGTTAATGGAATTCACGGTACTTTACGAGCGGGGCAATCGCAATTGGTCGGCCTATGTCCCCGATCTGCCTGGTTGCATCGCAACGGGACGGACCCGTGAAGAAGTCCAAGAAGGGATTCGCGAAGCGATCGAATTCCATATCGAGGGTCTGCGTTTACGTGGGGAGGCAGTTCCGGGACCGACGATCGAAGCTGGTGTTGTGACCGTCGGTTGCGATTGATCAGTCGATCTGCAAGACAATCGAGCGCGATTACGATGACGATTACGATGACGAGAAGAAGCACGAGAAGGCGAAGGGGACTGGGGGAGGGGGAATTCTTGACGTTGATCCAGTTCGCCACTACCATACCCCAACGTCGCTGAACGATCGCGGCACACTGGGGTCGGCGCTAGGGATGCGCCAGGACAAGTCAAGCAATACGTGGCGGAGAGGATACCGGGAACTGGTGAACGAGTTGGCTGGGTTGAAAGGGCTGGGCGATTGGCCCAAGGTGCGCAAAGAAATCGAATCCGCTGTGTTGTCGGTTGTGGGGAAACCGACACGGAACGCGATCGACGATCAGCAGGTCAAAATCATGGACGAAATGGATTTCGCCGGATTTAGCCGGAAGCGCATCAATTATTTCGT
Source organism: Candidatus Hydrogenedentales bacterium (assembly GCA_041744855.1). Lineage (GTDB taxonomy): Bacteria > Hydrogenedentota > Hydrogenedentia > Hydrogenedentales > JBGTJY01. Next base: position 4,899 of record JBGTJY010000488.1, on the reverse strand, counting down.
CGACGATTGGACCCGCGTGACCGCATGGCTATTCACGCCGGAGGGGAAAGACGTTCGGCCGGCCATTCTCTGCTGCCATCAACAAACGCATCGCGGCAAAGACGAGCCCGCCGGCATGGATGGATCGCCGCTGTTGGCCTTCGCGCAACACTACGCGGAAAAAGGCTACGTGACGCTTGCGCCCGACTCGATCACCGCAGGCGATCGCGTTTCGAGCGGGCTCGAACCTTTCGACACGAAACTCTTCTACAAGGACTACCCGAAGTTTTCCGCCATGGGCAAAATGCTCAGCGATCACATGAGCGCGGTGGATGTGCTCGCCGAAATGAAAGGCGTCGATAGCGCGCGCATCGGCGTCATCGGCCACGACATGGGCGGCTACAACGCGCTCATGCTCGCCGCCTTCGATGAACGCGTGCAAAGTTGCGTGGCGAGTTGCGCATTCACCTTGATGGCCACGGACGAAGACCCCGGGCGCTGGGCACGCAAATCGGGCTTCGTCTTGATGCCGAAGCTGCGCAAATCGATCGAGACCCGCGAGTTCCCATTCGATTGGGACGGCGTTCTCGCCTTGATAGCGCCAAGCCCGACGTTATTGATCACCGCGCTCAACGACGACGTACTCCCCAACACGAAGAGCTGCGAAGAAGCGGCCCAACGCGCCGCGAAAGTGTACAAGCTATTCGGCGCCGAAAACGCCATCGAAAATGTGACGCACCGAGACGGCCACACCATGAGCACGGAAGCATTAATGGCCGCCGACGAATGGTTCGAGCGCTGGTTGTAACTTGAGATTCTCACGGCCGCGCGCTGTGCCCGGAGGGCGCGCGGCCTCAGAATGACGGTACTCTTGAGAGGAGCCAAGCATTGCTAAAGAGCCTGTTGCCCACCGAACGTCCCGCGAACGACGAAGCCCAACGCCGAGTCGCCGCGCTGGTCGACAACATCGAAAAGGTCATCTTCGGCAAACGCGACATCGTGAAGCTGTGCATCGCCGGCCTGCTCGCGCGCGGCCACGTGTTGATCGAGGACGTGCCCGGCATCGGCAAGACGACTCTCGCCCAAGGGCTCGCGAAGTCGCTCAACTGCGCATTCACTCGCATCCAGTTCACCAGCGACATGCTGCCCGCCGACATCATCGGGGTCTCGATTCTTGACCCAAAGACAAACCAGTTCGAATTCCGCAAAGGCCCAATCTTTTCCAGCATCGTGCTTGCCGACGAAATCAACCGCACACCACCCAAAACGCAGAGCGCACTTCTTGAAGCGATGAGCGAAAACCACGTCTCCGTCGACGGCGTAACGCGAAAACTTCCGCAACCCTTCATGGTGCTCGCGACGCAGAATCCCGTCGAGCACGAAGGCACCTACACGCTGCCCGAAGCCCAACTCGATCGCTTTCTCCTGCGCATCGAGATCGGCTACCCCGGCCCCGCGGACGAACTCCGCATCATGCGCCAACGCGGATCGCTCAGCACGCTCGAAGACCTCGATCCCGTCCTCGAAGCCAACGAAGTCATCGAGCTCCAAGACGCCGTGACGAAAATCCACGTCGACGAAAGCATCGCGCGATACATGCTCGCGATCTCCCAAGCCACGCGCACGCACGAATACGTCCGCTTAGGCTCGAGCCCCCGCGGCACGCTCGCGCTCTACGAAGCATGCCAGGCCCGCGCGCTCATCGAAGGCCGCGACTTCGTCACCCCCGACGACGTCAAGGCGATGGTCATCCCGGTAATGTCGCACCGCCTCCTAGTCCGCTCCCGAGCCGGCGGTGTCTCGGCCTCATCGGAGGAGCGCTCGCAAATCGTGGGCGACCTCATAAAAAAAATTCCGGTCCCCGTCTGAGCGCTGTCCACCCGCCCCTATCATCGGGAGGAGATGTCTCCAGGCGTCGACGTGGCGATCTCGCCACCAGTCGACCCGAAGCGATTCGCGTTATTGACGAGCGTGCCGCACGATCTGTATCATTCAGAATTGTTCGCTGACTACACGCCGAGACTCGGCATAAAAGTCAGCGCCATATCGCGGGGTGGAGCAGTCCGGTAGCTCGTTGGGCTCATAACCCAAAGGTCGTAGGTTCGAATCCTACCCCCGCTACCATTTGACTTAATCCGGGTGGATAGAGGCTGATGCGCACAGTGTTGCGTTCAGGTTCTGCGTCCACCCGGTTTATATATTGTCCGAGTAGCGCCCGTTTTTCCTCGACAGTGCCGGACTGGACAACCGATTCCAGGTCCTCGAATTCGCGTTCCGCGAGCTTTCGCAATTCTTTAGCATCCACCATCTGCGGAATTCGATTCCCCATCTCGCTCAAGTTGCGCACGACTTCATCTCGTTCGCCCGCTAACGCATCCGCCTTCTCATAGACTCCCAACGTTCGCGCCGTTCGCGCGTCCATTGAGAGCAGGTGCTCCCTAACGACGGCGAGTTCCGCGTCGATAGCTTTCAAACGACTTTCCAAACGTTGTGAGACATCGGATTGCGAATCGGTGAGCCTGTGAAATTCGTTCAGTACAAGTTCGTGGAAAGTGTCATCGTCCCGCAGACGCATGAGGTCGGACTCGACCATCAGCACAATATGGTTTTCTACCAAATCCGCCGGGACCGTGTAACGCTTGGGGCATTCGTCAGTGTACCCCGCGGAATGTCGGCTGCAAGTGTAATAACGAGTCTTGTAGCCTTTGCCGCTGGTCTGCGTCGTTCCGGTTAGTTTGCCGCCGCATACTGTGCAGTACGCCAACCCGGTGAGCAGATAGCTACTCCTACTCGCGTTCCCACGAACGTGCGCGCCCCGAACTTTCGACCCTTTACGGCGCACTTGCACCGCCTCGAAGGTTTCCAAGTCGACGAGCGCGTCCCACGCGTTTTCGCAGACGATCCAATCCTTTTCCGATCGACGTTCAAATCCCTCGTCTGGACGTTCGATGCTTGCGCCGTTCATGAACCGATGCCACTTGCTATGCGTGCGGCGATTGTAAACGCATTGACCGATGTACGCCCGATTTTCCAGCATCGGCAAAATCGTCTGGACTGTGAAACGACCACCGCGGGAGGTTCTAAATCCCGCGTCGTTGAGGCAGTCGCGCAACAGCCGAGTTGGCTTGCCCGTCGCATAGTCCCGGAAAAATGTCTGGATGGCAGTCACGCGCTCAGGTTCACTCGGAATCAAAGTGCAAAGTTCGTGGTCCTGTTTTCGGTGCGTCTTGCCTTTTGGAATCTGGTCGATCACATTGCCGGTGCACACGTCGATAACGACCTGACCTCCGTCTAGGGTATCGCGTGCAATTCGCTTGGGTTTATCGCCGTCCAGGATGAGACGGTCATAGCCGAATGGAATGGGGCCACCCGGCCAGAGACCCCGCTTGACCCGATCGACGAGACCGCGCATCGTGTCGCGGCTAAGCTTTCGGAGGTAGTCGCCGTTCTGATAGTGCTCGACGTAGCTGATCAGACCGGAGGCGAAAGACCGATCCATTTCTTGGCCATTCGACGCGTAAACCACGCGCGTGCCCGATTGCTGCAGTCGCCGTTCCAGTAAAATCCCATCGACCGCGTCTTTAGGCCGCGCCAACCGGTTACGGTCCCAGGCCAACACAATATCAATGTTAGGACTCTCGGCAGCGGTGAGAAGGCTATCGAGGCCGGGACGGGATAATTCGGAACCGCTTACCGCATCGTCGCAGTAGACCGCCGTCAAAGACCAACCTCGACTTTTTGCGAACGCTTCTAGTCGCTCTCGTTGTTGCTCGAGAGACTCTTCTTGCCGGTCCGTTGAACGTCGAACATATCCAATCGCTTGCATTGCGTCAGCCCCCATCGTCGACGTACCCACACTATCACCTTCCCTCGTTTGGAGGCGAATGCTTTTTCTTGAAATCTGGAAAAGTTCGTTGGTGCAACGCCTGCTTTCGAATAAAGCGGCGCGTGAATTCCTCTCCGTTCATTCGTGAAACCCGCAAGACAGTTTCCAACGCATCTTTGCAATATGATTCCGTGTCCAAGGGCGTGCCCACGTCCAGTTCGTCGTCGTTCGTCAAAGCTACGATGGAATTGAGTCCCCCAAGCACCTGCGCGACGTGCCGGCGCAGTTCGGTGCTGATCGCCCGTTCCCGGACCAATGGTTCCGCCTCTTGCGCACCGGTAAATCCGCTCGAGACCATTTCCCACCAGGGTTCTACCGTCTGTTGTGTGTGGTGCAACGAAGCATCGCGAACGACCCGCAACCAGTTTTTAGTGAAGTACGCCCAAAGACCGGGTAAATTCTCTCTCAGATCCGACCACGTGTCGCATCTCAACTCCTTGAGCCGTTCACGACGCGCTTGAAACTCTGTACGGACAATAACGAATCCCGGCGCGACCGATTGAATACCCCAAATGTCATACATCCAGAACTTTCCGGACTTCGTAGTGATTTCTAACGGCTTGTCGTATAGACGTGCGCTCACCAATCCCTTCCCGATCGTATATCCGGACAATCTACGTCCTTGAAGTCGCGGCCAAATATCTCTTGCTCGCGTCACGAATTGATAATGTAAGGTTTCCTTCCAGTGATCTAAAGAGATAATCACATCCCGACACAAGTCCGCGCGACTACTCTTGACCGACAACGGTTCCCCGTTTAGCGCATGGATACATTGCAACATCCGATCAACTGCCGCATCGGGACCGTGCATCCAAAGCGTTTCAGACCGAATATCCGCCATCACACTGGGGCGTTGCTTCAACTGCCGCCAGTTACCAATTTTCAGGGCCATCTCCTTGCCCGATAGAATCCACTCATAACCATCCTTTCCGTGCGGTTTGACGGTGAACAACCAATCTTGGGCCCCGGAACTCAATTTCAGCCGCGCAGCTTCTTCTATTCCTTCCTGCTTCGCACGGTCCTTCAAGCCACCA
>JBGTJY010000487.1:0-3786 GCA_041744855.1 Candidatus Hydrogenedentales bacterium | reverse complement strand
CACGATATTGCTCGAGACGGAAGACGGCGTCGTGCGCCTGCGATTCGAGCGTCAAGACGAGCTGGCGCCCGCCGTGCTCCGCCCGCTGCTCGATTCCGTACGAAGCGCCGGCATCGATCCCGGGCACGCGGCGCGGCTCATGGCCGATGGCGCGACGGCTCGGGCCCGCGCGATCGAACGCCTCTGCGGACTAGGCCGCGAACTCGACGGTCTCGTTTTCGAAGCGCCGTTGTGGCGCAAGAGTCTTTCCGGATTGTGCCTCGATGAAATTCACGCCCAACTGCGTGGATTCGAGACGCGTTTCGACAAGAAGTATCCGCCAGCGCCGATATCGCGGCCCGAAGCACTGGAGCAATCGTCCGAACGTTCGGATTTTGCGCTGGAAATCGCGCGCGGCTAAGCGCTTAGGCGATGTTCCGCGCAACACCCCACGTAATTGGTAAGCGACATTTCATCACTACTCAACTTCAAGGAGACCTATCATGGCCTACGGAGACGTCGGTGGCCCCGTCACCGAACTCATCATCACGTGCAAGACACCTGCTTCCGGCACGATCGCGATCGCAAAGGGCGACGCGGTCAAGCTCACAGGCGCATACGAAGTCGATAACGCGACTGACGCCGAAGACGTCGTGTTCGGCCAGGCAATGGCCGATGCGGATGCGAATAGCATGCCGATTCCCGTGAAAGTGCGCGGCATCTGCATCTTCGGCTACACCGGTTCGGCGCCGACCGTCAACGGAGCCGCGGGAATTCTCGCTTCCGCGACGAACGGCAAAGTGAAAGCGCCTGCGTCGGGCAACGGCGTTGGGCGCAATGTGAAAGTCGATACGACCGCGGTGGAAGTGCACGTCCTCCTGTAATCCCTGGGGCGCTTCTCGAAGCGCCCCTACGTTGTATTACGTGTGCGCTTCTTGAAGCGCGCCTACGTCGAACTCTCAACCCTCAACAAGGAAAATAGACATGACTTATCGAGACGATCTTGTGAAGGATCGCGTGGCCTTTCTCAGTCAGGCGCCCGATCAACTTCGCCAGTGCCGCGGCCAGGCGTTGTACGACCGCTTGCGCACGCTCGGCCTGACGCATGGCCAGTTTTTCCGCGCGCTGGATACTACGGCGGCGGACTACTGCGCGCAGGAATTCGGCGTCGACCTGAATCGCATTACGGTCGATCGCTTTTTCCAAACCGATCCCAACGCCAAATGGCTCTTCCCGGACATCGTGCGCGAGGCCGTGGTTGCCGGCATTAAGCGCAAGCCGGTTTATCCGCAGCTCATTATCCGCGACGAGCACATCAGCGGCACATCCTACGACGTGCCGTATGTGACGGAAGATGCGAATGAAGAGGAACTGCGCGGCGTCGCCGAAGGCGCCGCGATTCCGGAATCGGAAATTTCCTACGGCGACCGCACGGTAAAAGTCGACAAGAAAGGCCGCGGCATCATTGCGTCGTACGAAGTGATTCGGCGCATGTCGGTCGACCTGCTGCGCGTGCACCTCATGCGCGTGGGCGAGCGGCTGGGCCGCAACCTCGACGCGCGGCTCGCCACTGTCCTCGTGGACGGCGACTCGTCCGGACTCACCGCGGCGACGACGGTAAACACCGCGACCGTTGACACCTGGGTCTACGAGGACCTCGTGAAGGGCTTCACGAAACTGACGATGGACCACTATTTCCAGCCGACGCACATGCTCGCGAACGAGGCGTTGATCCAGACCATCCTCGCCATGGACGAGTTCAAAGACACGACGCTGTTCAACTTTGCCGAGACCGGCAACCTGCCGAATCCGTTCGGCGTGAAGCTCGTGCCGCTCGCGGATCAGCCGGATGATAAGCTCACGATCCTCGACGCGGGATTCGCGGTCGAGAAGATCACGGAGCAGGACGTCCTGGTCGAAAGCGACAAGCTGATTAACCAGCAATGGGATCGGACGTTCATCACGGTCGTCACGGACTTCGCGATCATTTACGAGAAGGCGCGCGTGGTCGTGCAGAGCGACTGGACCTAATTCTCACTCCCCCCAGCCCCAGATCGTAGGGGCGGGTTTCAAACCCGCCCCTACGCCAGCAACTCCCGCGATCGCAGCAGAGGAATCCAACCATGGCCAATTTCACGACCGAACAAGCCGTTCGCGATGCGTTCCAATTGACGGACACGACGCTCGTTCCGGCGACGCTCGTCGAGCAAAGCATCGACGATGCGCACACCGAAATCCTGCGTCGGCTCGATGCGGCCTATGACGTCCCGTCGCCCGCGGCCGCGCTGGTTCTGGGCGAAACGTTGCTCGCGGGCGCGCGGCTGTTGCGCTCGCTCGCCGCGAAAAGCGCGAACGAAATGAAGGACCTGAGCATCGGCGGGAAGCGCGTCGAATCGGGGAAACGATTCGAAGCGCTCCACGATGCAGCCGACTCGGCGGAACAAGAGGCGTGGAAGCATCTCGAGCCCTACATGCTCGCGCGTTCGCCGCGCAGCGTTTTGATTGTCACCGATTCGACCCCCGTTCTGGGCGAGGAATAGCAGGACATGCCAATTACTCTCGGCGCCATCACGTTCGATGACAATCACACCGACGTTCGCGAGCAGCATGACGAGGTCGGTGGCCGCGATGAGCGCAGCATCACGATCAGCGGCCTCATCTTGAACAAGTCGACCGTCGCAAGTATCGAAAGTGAGCTCGACGCCATCCTGAACGCGGCATCGGCGGAGGACTACGCGGCGGCGTTGTCGATTCGCGCCGGACGCCGGTTGTGGGTGCGGCGCAAGAAATTCACGCGCGATCTCGTGCGCGAGAACCTCACGGGGTCGTACACGCTCGAACTCGAAGCGCGCGACCCGTACGAGGAATCCACGTCGGAAACGACCATCGACTGGGATCTCACCGCATCCGGGCAAACCCAGGCCGCGACTGCCGCGGGAAACGTCTTTTCGAAACCCCGCATCGAACTCATTGCAGACGGCGACGTCGTCAACCCGCAGTTCGGCGACGGCACGCGCGCGATCGCGTACATGGGGACGGTCGCCGATGGCGAGGAACTTATCTTCGACGCGGAGTCGCGAGCAGTCACATTGGAAGGCGAAGACGTGACGCCCTACACGATTGGGTTGTTTCCGCAGATCGCTCCCGGGGGAACCACGCTGACGTACACCGACGATGCGTCGAGCAGTCATACGGCCTCCGTAACTCTCTCTTTCCGCGACCGGTGGTGGTGAAAACTCATGAACTATCAAATCGTCATTCACGACACCTGGGATCGGCGGATTGCCGTTTTCGACGAGGTACCGCTGCTCGAAGCGCGCCGCGCCGCGCCCGACTCCCCAAGCACGATCGTGGGAATATTGCCGGGACCGGTGAGCGATCTCAGCCCGGGGTATCGCGTGTCCATTTATCTGGACGGGCAGTTGTTCTTAGAAGCGCCCATCACGCTCGTTCGGCCGCAATGGGGCGACACGAAGAAACTCATTCTCGAACGCTTCGTCAATTTTCACGAGGTGATCGAATTCGAAGCGGAAGTACCGGCGCTTGACGGCAACACGAGCGTAGTTCGCGCGTATACGAACCGGACCGTGGATCAAATTGTCCGCGATGCGATCGATTCCGCGCTCGGCGATCTCCACTACTGGGTCGACCATACCGCCTATCCCGATGGCGCCGAACGTGAGTATGCGAAGTTTCTCGCGCGCAAGACGAGCTCGAACGAACTCGCCGTCGGCGGCATCGGCAGCGGGCAGTGGGTCGACGGATCTCGCATTGACGCGACCGGCGCATTTGCAGTAGACGGCGACA
>JBGTJY010000486.1:0-11237 GCA_041744855.1 Candidatus Hydrogenedentales bacterium | reverse complement strand
GCGTGTGGCCGACCAGCTCCACGCGTGCGCGAAACAGCCTCGCGCCCAGCGGCATCCCGCCGCTGCGTTCGATGCCGCCCGGGTTCATCTTGAAGAAGTCGAAGTTGTAGCAGAAGTCGAATATCCGGAAATCCTTCTTGTCCATCCCCGGCCCGAACAGATCCGGACACAACCGCGTGCCGCGGCCGATCATCTGCCAGAACTTGATCTTCGAGTAGACCGGCTTGAAGAAGACCAGGTTCGCCACTTCCGGAATGTCGATGCCGGTGTCGAGCATGTCGACCGAGATGGCGATGTGCGGCGCCTTGTCCTTCTGCGAGAAGTCGTCGAGCAGGCTCTGCGGGTACTTGGCGTAGTGGTCGATGACGCGCGCGAAATGTCCTGCGTATTGCGGGTAATGGAAGTTGAATCGATCCTCAATAAACTGGGCGTGATCGTGGTTGCGCGCGAAAACGATGGTTTTGCCCAGGCGATCCCCTCCATCGACCTTGTGCCCGTGCTGCATGAGGTGTTTCAACACCTTGTCGACCGTGTCCTTGTTGAAGAGCCAACTGTTGATCGCCGCTGCGTTCACGCGATCGGGCAGCGCGTCCGGTTGCACGTCGTCGCCCCAGTCGAGGCCCTCCCACTGCTCCTGCTCTGCCTTGCTGAGCGAATCGTAATCGATGCCCTCGCGCGGGAAGCGCAGGTCCACCTGCTCCACCTTCGGCGGCACGAGGAAACCATCGCGGACCGCCGTCTCCAGTTCATACGCATCCGTCGGCACACCGGGCTCGAGATCGAAGAGCGTGTAAGTGTTCCGGTCCACCTGGTCGCGCGGCGTCGCTGTCAGGCCGACGAGCAGCGAATCGAAATACCGGAAAATCGCGCCGTACTTCTGGTAGACGGAGCGGTGCGCCTCGTCAATGATGACTAGATCGAAATGCCCTACGCCGAAGCGCGCCTCGTTGCCCTTGGTCTCGTCAATCATGCCCATCATCGTCGGATACGTGCAGACGTAGACGCGGCCCTCCGTGTCCTTCTCCGTCACCAGATTGACTGGACTCGATTCGGGCAAGTGCTTTTTGAACGCGTTGCACGCCTGCTTCACGAGCGAGACGCGGTCCGCGAGGAACAGCGCACGCTTCACCCAGCCTGAGCGCTGCAATACGTCCACCAGCGCAATCGCCGTGCGCGTCTTGCCCGTGCCTGTCGCCATCGCGAGCAACGCCTTGCGCTGATTGGCTTCGGTGAATTGATCGAAGATGCTCCCAATCGCGCGTTTCTGGTAGTAACGTTCTACAATCGCGGGTTTCACCTGCGCCACGTCGAGCGGTTGCCGCGCAGTGCGCCGCCGAATTACCCGCTCCAGTTCGTCCTTTTTGCAAAACCCGGCCACCTTGCGCGGCGGGTAGGCGAGATCGTCCCAGAACCACGTGTCGTAGCCATTCGTGTAGAAAATCAGTGGACGTTGCACATACTTCACTGCGAGGCAATCGGCGTACAGCTTCGCTTGTTGCTTTCCCACTGCCGGATCGACCGTCGTTTTCTTTGCTTCGACGAGTCCGAGCGGCTTGCCGTCGTCGCCCCAGAGCACGTAGTCCACGTAGCCAGTGCCCGGATTGTTCGGCATACCCGCGACTTCGAATTCCCTGTCGCGGGGCTGATCCAGCGCCCATCCCGCGCGGCGCAGTTCCACATCGATGAGAAAATGCCGCGTCTCCGCTTCGGAGTAGTCGTGCTTGTCGGGTTGCTGCTCCGCTGTGGCCCGAATTGCGGCGAGCTCTTGCCGCAGGGCTTGTAGTTCGGTGTCGAGGGCGTCCCGTTCCCGCCGGCGTTTGAGCGCTTCCTCATTGTGCTTGGCGCGCTGTTTCTCCAATGCTTCCAGTTCGCCGCGGGGAACGGCAGCTGTCGTGGGCGGCGGTACGCGCTCGTCGGACCAGGCCGCGCCCACGCGCGAGGCGTTCGGCATATACGTGCGCACGAGCCAATAGCACAAGTGATGTAATTCCTTCACCACCTGCATCGCGTCGTATTGCCGGACCGGACGCGGACTGTGCACCGCCTGATTGCCCACTTGCTGAATCACGCGCGCCTTCTGAAAGACGGCCTCCGGCACCACCGTCCGAAACGTCGCCTCATGCAACAATGCATTGAGACTCTCGTCGTAGGGCACCCGGAGCGACGCATCGTGCCGGTAGAGCCAATGGACCGCTGCCTCGAGGGCAAAGCGCGCGTGAAAACATGCGGCGCGCGGGTCGCCCGTGATGTGGCCTTCGGCATTCGTCGCGGCTTCCGCAATGGCGCGGAATTCAGCGGGCACGAACGCGAAATTGCTCATGGTCGATCGGACGACTCGGATGTAGCCGCCGGATTTGGTGAGTCGCTTGGACATTCAGTAGCAAGTTTTCTAAATTGTCTCGGCCATGAAGCCGGCGGCGCATAACACATGTTGTCATCGTTGACGAACGCACATTTTCCGGCCAGTTGGTTCCTTGAGCAGATTTCTGGATTCGTGTGTCTGCATCCGACCGTCTGAGATTCCGTATCATTCGGATTTAACGGTGTATGGAAAGCGATTCGTTTTTTCATCCGTTTACCTTCCAGAGCTTTCCGTCGAAAGCGCGCGATTGGAGCGACAAAAATAAAGCATCCAGTTCGTCACGATGCAACCGGAGCCGGGCTTTCTGCCGGTTTACGGACTCGACGACTTCAGTAAAAGCGAGTTGAAGCTCAAGAGGGGGACGAGCGACTGGAAGTCTTCGCAGTTCTTTCACGTTGAGATGTTTCGACGTCGAGCCCGCCATCAATCTCGATAGACGTTCTGGTGCGAGAGCATGGAGGAGGACATATAACAAAAACTGCGGCAACAGTTTGGTTTCGTCGACCCGAATTTGCACGAGCCGCTGTCCCATACACACTCGCATTCCTGCTTGCACGATAGCTAACACGCCGACTGTACCTTCACGGCTCAGGACTATATCGTTTAGAAGAATCTCGCTTCGTTTTGTCCGCTCGTTGAACTCCTCTTCCGTTACAAATCGAGTGTCAGTCCATACCCATTCTCCTTTACCGAGATTGGAGGTGCGCAAGCAAACGACACCTGATTCTCTCCAACGCGGGGTCGAGTGGGGACAGTCGATGACTTTTTCACAGACTGCCTCCAGCGGAACTCGCTTCCACTCGTTCGGATTTGTGACAGGGTCGCCGAACATGTCGAGGAAGGTGGATTGAAGGAGGTCGTCGAGCAGGGCGATGGACTCACGGCGTTTGGCGCGCAGGGCGTCCGCCGCATCCAGCATCGCCGCAATCCGCTTCTGCTCATCAAGCGGAGGTAAGGTGATGCGAACCCTCCGCAAATGCGATGGCCCGAAATTCTTCTGAGCGATTCCAGTTACTTCGCGGGTGATTTGTGATCTAAACTCGAAGGATTGAAGCCAATGCCGGAAAAAAGGTAATTCTGAAATCCCCTTCAGAGACTTGAATCGGATGGTACTCGTGTTCATACAGAGAGGTAAGTGACGGTCTTCGATGAACGCCCCTCTCGTCCTCAAGTATCCGTCTTCGTCGATAGTTATCCCGGAACTTGCTATTACAAGATCGCCCGAATCGACAAGAAAATGCGAGTACTTACCTTCGACCTCGCTTTTCGACAAATGCCGATCGGTTTTCGAGAGGTCGATTGAACCATCTTTAACGATATTTGCCACATTCAAGAGTTTCACGCCAGACGACTTGAATTGCCAGTTCCGTACTCCAGGTCCTTCTTGGAACCAAAAGGCTTCCTCTAAAGGGACTTGCGTGGCGCTCATCCCAACATTCCTTCCAATTCCTTCCGCCGCGCAGAGATGTCCTCCTCCAATCTGGCTAGTCGTGCCAAAATCTCTGCGGGCGAGTCATGCTTTATTGCCACGTACGCAACTTCCTTGTACCGATTGATCGATAAGTCGAAGTCGTTCGCCGCGATTTCCGCCTTCGGCACGACGAAACTCTGGTCCGTTCGCTTTCGTTTCGTTTCCGCTTTTCGGTCCTGCCACCGCGCGAGGATGTCCGGCAAATCGCTCTTGTCCGGCTGCGGCGTGCGCTTATCGTCGAGCGAAAATCCGTCGGCCTGCATGTCGTAGAACCAGACGTGCTCCGTTCCTCCAGAGTTGGTTTTCGTGAAGAGCAGAATCGCGGTCGAGACGCCTGCGTAGGGTCTGAAGACGCCCGAGGGCATCGAAACGATGCCGTCGAGCTTTTGCTCTTCCACGAGTAATTGGCGCAGGCCCTTGTGGGCGCGCGAGGAGCCGAATAAGACGCCGTCGGGCACAATGACGGCGGCGCGTCCGCCGATCCGCATCAGCCGCAGGAACAACGCGAGGAAAAGCAGTTCGGTCTTTTTCGTCTTCACGATTTGCAGCAGGTCTTTCGCGGTGGATTCGTAGTCGAGGCTTCCGGCGAATGGCGGATTCGCGAGGACGAGGGAGTAGCTCTCCGCGTCGTCGGCGTGGCCTTCGGAGAGCGAATCGCGGTAGCGAATGTCTGGATTCTCCACGCCGTGCAGCAGCATGTTCATGCTGCCGATGCGCAGCATCGTCGTGTCGAAGTCGTAGCCGTGAAACGTCCCCTCGTTGAAGCGGCGGCGCGAGGCTCCGGTCTTGTAGATTTCGTTGCCGTGGCGATCGTGCAGGAATTCCGACGCCGCGACGAGGAAGCCCGCCGTGCCGCAGGCGGGATCGCAGATTACGTCTTTCGGAGTGGGGGCCGTCATCTCGACCATCAGTTTGATGATGTGGCGCGGTGTGCGGAACTGGCCGTTCTGGCCCGCCGTGGCGATCTTGCTGAGCATGTACTCGTAAAGGTCGCCCTTGGTGTCCCGGTCGTTCATGTCGATGCTGTCGAGTTGGTCCACCACATTCGCGAGCACGCGCGGCGTGGGCATCATGAAGATCGCGTCTTTCATGTGGTGCGAGTAGGTCGAGTCGCCCTCGGCCTCGTCGCCACCGTTCCGCCCGAGAGTCTTGATGAAGGGGAAGACCTCGTCACGGACCGTCTCGTACATTTTCTCGGGGGCCGTGTCTTTGAAGCGTGACCAGCGCAGGTGATCCTGACCCTTCTTGAAGATGGGTTCGGCTATCGGCTCCTTGGTCCGCGCGGCTTTGTTCTCTCGGAGCGTGTGCAACTCGTCGAGCCGCTTGATGAAGAGCAGATAGGTCAATTGCTCGATAACCGAGAGCGGATTCGAGATTCCCCCAGACCACATCGTGTCCCAAATGCGGTCCACCTTCGTTTTCAATTCACCCGTTACCATGCCGTCTCCTCAACGTTCCGAACGTGTCATGGTGACACCCAGCGGTTCGTGCAGGCAACCCGTTCACCCCAGGGTTGTGCGACTACGGGTTCGCGCCCAGGCTGCGCGCAGGGCCGTCCTATCCGCCCCCGCGTGCTGGAGCGAAACGGCGTCGATACCGAGCCGCCAGAGGTACTCGATTACACAGCCCTTCAGGTTCGCTGGGATTACTACGCGCGCGTACGTGCCTTTGGGAATCTGCTTTGCGAGTTGCTCGTCGTGCAGCATGTCGTATCGGCTACCGATGGTGAACAGCCCGCGCTGGGCCTGCGCCCTTGAGAACGGAATCTTGAGGTACCACTGACAGACGAACTCGGTTACGTGAGGGGAGAAGACGCCGTCATTCAGATCAATCCCGCCGTTGAGGTGCGCGTAGCGTTTGAACCCGCGCGCCTCCCAGTGAGGATCGAGCGAGTCCACGATTGCGTCGTGGCTGGCCCACCAGACCACCCCATCGCGCCTGCATTCATCGATGCACGCGAAGTAGGCCGCCGCCCCCGCGGATAGGGTCCAGTCAAGCAAGCGCGTCGGCGTACCGAAGTGCTGCATGACGGTCAATTTCCTAACTTTGTCCGCCGGGTTCCCGCGGAAGTGTTCTTGTTCCAGGCGTCCCAGGAATCGATACGATTCGTCGAAAAATTTGTCGATCAGTTCGGTCTCTTCCTGCAATCGACGCGCGTAGTCGGTATCCGGAGCGACATTCCGGTCGATGTTCGCCTGGAGTCGCCACTGAGCATCGGACTGGCCGCGATAGATTCGCTCCGGGTGCTCTGCTGTCTCGCAAAGCCAGCTCAGGAATTCTTTCAACGTTCGGACGGTCTCTGCTTTCCATTCGCGGTCGATCGGGGCTTGCTGTGTGGTCACGGGAGGTCAACCGTTTGCTGAGCAGTCGGTAAGGCCTTGAACGGGAAAACTCGATACCTGGGGCAGGGTACCCTTGTTTCACCCCGAGTCTCAACACCTAACGTGGCGTCGCTGATGACAGTGGCCGTCGAAGAGAAAAACCTCCCCTATCAGTCTACTATGGTCGGGATGGGGACACGCTGGGCCCGGTACGCGCAACGGGACGACGCGTGGGGATTCTCACATGGGGGTTTAGATATCCGAAGCCGGGCCACGCCGCTCGCGCGCACACGTACGCGCGACCGTGTTGGTGTTCGGCAATCACGGCGACGCGTGGGGATTATTCGAACGGAGTGCCAGATACGTGATTCGACGGCAACGGCGCTCCTACGCGCTACGCACGCGCGAGGGGGAGTCCTTGCCGCTGTTAGTCGTCACGGCCTTCGAGCAATCGCCGCCTTGCCGGGTGCATCGCCGCGTTCCAGAATGCGGCCCATGCTTCGCCGCGTTCGGGCGGTAGTAGGCCGAGCGGCGGCGAATCCGGCAGATCGCGGGGGTGCTGGGGCTTCCAGACGGCGACGTAAGCCATGTAGCGGGTAAACTCGTTTTCCGGGGGTGAGGGGTTGCTAATGTTGCTAATCTTGCTAATGGGAACGCTTCGGATTAGCAGATTAGCAGGATTAGCAACGGGCAGTGCCCCGAAATCAAATCGCTGCGAGAATTTTACGTAGTGAGCGCCCATGTGTTCGGTTCCGTCTCGATGAGGTATCCGCGGTCAACGAGTATGCCGATGATACGCTTGGCGGTTTCGGCGGGTCGCACGGCGTTGGGGCCATACTGGTAGACTTCACTCGATGTTGCCGTTCCCGCTGCGCGATCTTCCCACCATTTCCGCAGTCTTTCTGCAAGCGCCATATCCTTCGCGATTTCGCCGCGTCGCTTAATTCGTAGCGCCTCGGCCAGGTAAAACTCGCAGATAGTAATTCCAGATTGAAGGTGCGTTAGCGATACCTCAACCGCATGGGGGTTGTCCACGAGCGCGAGTACCGTTGCAATCCGTTGCGCGTACTCCGCCGCTCTGACGGCAAGGCCGCGGATCAGTGCAAGTGCGCCGCCGTTCCCCAAGCGGCCTTCAACGTAGTTGCTAAAGTCAACCCAAGTCGAGATCGCGGCAGCGCATAAGGGAATGCGCCGCGGTTCCAATTCGTTTCGAGTGCCCGCGCGCAACGGTAGCGGCATGCGGAGAATTTCGAGCATGCGCAAATGGTAACGTTGCATGCGTGGATCGTCCGCGAGTTTCAGTGGGTTGAACGTGCGCGTTCCCGCCGTCGACTCCGGCCACGCTCGAAGGCATCGGTTCAGAAATCCTTGATCGGTGAGTAGTTCGTTTCCCAAAATCAATTCGGCAACTGGCGGTTGCATCATCCAATGGAGCGAGACACGTTTCCCGCTCAGGAGCGCCGCACCGTCGCCGCTGCGTGCGCGCGCGGTGTCGCGTCCGTCCCATAACGTGCTCAGGCCCGCCACCGTTTTGAGTAGATTGTCCCTATTCATCGAATGGCCGCCCGCAATGGTCCCTGCTTCGTCGCTAAAAATGCCGATTGACGGACGGCTAATGAGCAACAGTTTTTGCACACCTTCCAGGGTGAAGTCGTTCGTGGTAACAAACGGCAACAGTGGCGGCTCTGGCGAATCGCCAAGGGCTTCGAGCGCCGTCCGTTTCGCTTCGATTCCTCTGGCTTTGAGCGCGTCTAGTTTAGATTTGTCGAACGCGGCGCGATTGATTTCGTGCGCGGCGAACTCACGTTTGTAAACCATTGAAAGTTCGCGCTGGAATGCGAGTATCGGCGCAAGCGCGGCGGAATCCACCGCCGACTTGCGTTCGCCTGAATCGCCTACGGTAAGCACAAACGACGAACATGGGAACACGCGTCCGTCTACCGTTTCGACATCGGCGTAAGGTTGAACGACTAACGACGCGGTGGCAAGAACAGAATTTGCGCACAATGAGTCGGGTGCTTGAATGGTTTCGCGCATAGCTTCCACCGCACCGCCCAACACGTCTCCCAAGGCCGCGACCGGGAATGGTTCCGACGGCGGCATTTTCGCCGTTAGCGGAAGGCGACGGTGGGCGATTGGGCGGATGCCTTTTGCGAGCGAATCGCACAGAGACTCGAAACTTGCCGCGATGAGCGGATTTCCGCGGGCCATGTCGTTGATGTAGGCCGCATGATGCCAACCGACGCGTTTCAGGACATTCAGCGCGTTCGGCTCTTCGTCCGCTTCCACGCAATCCCGCACAGCGCGATAGATTTCGTCGAGCGGCGGCTTTGCAAAGGCGGCGGGTTCCGCGCCGAACCGTTCAACGAGCTTGCCCGCGAGCGCGGGTTCATTCATCGCTGTGCCAAGGATCGCAGCGGCTAAATCGCCGTCGTAGATCGGACCGCGGCTGTCGTCTGGCGGCGGTAGCGCCTTCACCGGGGCGCTCATTCGGCGTTACCGTGTGCCGCTATCCAGTCCAGGACGGCGGCTTCTTTGAGCAGGACGCGGCGTCCGACACGGATCACGCACTGCTTACGGAAATCGCCGCGATTCGAGAATATGAGATGTCGAATCGCGCTTGCGGACGGCCACGGGTGGGCCTCGGCGTACTGGCGGACGGTGAGGTAGCGGGTTGTGGTTAGGACTTGTGAGGTGCCTTGCATGGTCGATTCCCCCTAGTTGTCTGCGTTGCGCGTCAGGAGACGCGCTTGAACTAAGGGTATCGTCGTTTTTCGGCGAAAACCGGAAGATTTGAAATTTTCCGGTTTTCGACGGTTAGGGCATGAGAACCGGCCCGTATTGGAGAAATCGGGACAAGAGTTTGGCGCGAGGTTCGAGGTCAGCGGGAATGGGCAAATTCTCCGGCCACAATTCGTATTTCACCATGGTTTTTACTATCCGCATTGCGACCGGCTTTGGCTTAGGGTACGGATTAGTCTTGGTAGACTTGGGTTTCGTGCAACATTCGCGTGGGCGGCGGAGCATGCACTGAATTGCGCAGCGAAGGAAATCTCCGTCTAGCTGCCGTGCGCTCTTGCTCTTACCGCGCCGACGCCTGTCTTTTACCAGCCAAAGCACGACACTATCGGGTTCAAAGAGGTATCGCGGCGTCGGCCCCTCGGGATACCGTTCCTCGCCAGTATCATGATCGACGAAAGGAATCAGCTTTCCGGTTTCGTCGTAACGGCGTAGATCAATTTCGACCGTTACATAGGGCAGTCCCCCCGGTTTCCCGCGCCGAAATCGATCCATAGCGTGCTCGATTTCCATCCATGCCTCGTAAATCGGTCCCGGCATGAGTAAGTAAGTTTCGATGCTGCTGATATCGTATTTACTCGCAAGTGTTTCCACTAGGTCGCGCACTTCCGGTGACTCTTCGTCATAGTAGAGAAGGCGGCCCAAATCGGGGATGGGCGCGTCCTTGGGGAGTATCGGAATTCCAGAGATCAGGCACGCCAAGTCCGTCAGGCCCCATCCGCCGTGCACACCTGCTTTCCCCGATGGATCAACCATTTCCGCGCCCCTGAGCCGCGGCGCTGGATTGTTCGCCGAAAAGTTCCGCGTTAAGGTCCGCGGCGATTTTGCTCAAGTGAGTGCGTGCCAAGTGCGAGTATCGCGCAGTGGTTTGCGGCTGTTTGTGACCCAAGAGCGCGCCGACTTCGGTTAGGCTTTTGCCTTGCATTGCAAGATACGAGGCGGTGCTGTGGCGCAAATCGTGGAAGCGGAAATCTTCCAGCTTGGCGCGCTCGACCGCCCAGTCCCACGCGGATTGAATGTCGTAGGGCTTGGACGGATTCTTCGAGTAGAGCGGTGCGGGAAAGCACAGCTTCGTATCGATTCGACGGGTACGCGCGCGTTCCTTCATGAGGTCGTGGGCGAGGCCCACGAGCGGCACAACGCGAATCTCGCCGGACTTGGTTTCGTTCAATGTCAGCTCGCCACGTTCGAGACTTACATCCGCCCAACGAAGACTCATGATCTCGTTTCGGCGCATGCCCGTACTCAACGCGAGAACTACTACCGTATAAAGACATTCGCAACGGCTTTCCTTGCACTCCGTGAGAAGGCGCACGCGTTCTTCCGTCGATAGGAATCGCGTACGCCCGCGAGGTTCGCGTGGCTTCGACACCTTGCGGACCGGATTGTCGTTTGCCCATTGCCATTCTTTGATCGCGATGGTGTAGCAGTGGCTGAGCGCGGCCAAGTGGCGGCATACGCTTGCGTTGCTGCGCTTCTTCTTGCGAAACGTGTCTTCACCCAGTAGTTTGTCGCGCTTTTCGATAATTAGCGGCGGAGTCACGTCGGAAATGCGGTACTCGCCTAGCTCGGCTTTCCACCGGTTCAATTGGCGGGTTTGCGCCGTGACGGTCGCGGGCTTCTTCTGCGGTAGTACGTCCTTAATGTATCGCTCGATCATTTCCCTCATGGTGTGGCGCTCGGGCGCGGCGGTGGGGAAGTGGCGATGCTCGCGGATTTCGGCTTCCCGGCACTTGCCCCAATCCTTGGCCTCCGTCCGGGTCGGGAAAGTGGCGGTTTTGGGTGGGGCACTGCGGCGGCGGACGGTGACGGTGTACGAGACTTCGCCGCTCTTGGACTTGCGAGATTGAATGGTGGCCATATCCGGCTCCCTGTTGCGCCGGTGTAGGCCATGCGGTAGGATTGTTCTACCGTCCGGTGCTCAGACCACCGCGCGCGGTTTGACCCGTTTCGGTGCTCACTACACCGGGCGGGTTTTC
This sequence comes from Candidatus Hydrogenedentales bacterium, assembly GCA_041744855.1. GTDB lineage: Bacteria > Hydrogenedentota > Hydrogenedentia > Hydrogenedentales > JBGTJY01. The sequence goes on along the minus strand of JBGTJY010000486.1, from coordinate 305 downwards.
CATTTGATGGGGCGAATCATAAACCATTTGCAACGAGATTGCAACATGGAGGAAAATTGGGGACTAGAGCGGGTAATAAAGGCCACTTAAGTGGTTGATTTTATTGGTGGGCCCGGTAGGATTCGAACCTACGACCAAGTGATTATGAGTCACCTGCTCTAACCGCTGAGCTACGGGCCCGTGCCGCACGGGCGCCGCCTTACATCCCCCTAAATCCCCCGTCCGTAGGGGACTTACGGGTTACTGTTGGTTCAAGCTCCATTCGACGAAGGGGTTGAGGTCGCGGGCGCGGGTTGGGTGGCGCA
>JBGTJY010000485.1:0-9664 GCA_041744855.1 Candidatus Hydrogenedentales bacterium | reverse complement strand
TTCCATCCCTACCGTCGTCTCGCCGTGATCGCAATCCCGCCGCTCGCCGCGTCGAGCGATGGGGCGGCGCTCGAGCTCCTCGGGGCGTTCGCCGAACCGAACGGCGTCAGCACGTTCGAAGGGGGATTCGCGCTGAATGTTGCCGATCACCCTGACGGGCCCGTGCTGTGGCGGCCAGCCGGGATGCAAGGCGGAATCGTGCCGATGTTTTCTACTTCGGTGCTGGCCGCATCGCTTGGCCTGCCGGCGGGGACGCGGATGCGCATCGGCGATCTCGCGTCGGGCAACGCGGACGGCACGCTGCTCGTTACGGTTTCCACGCCCGGCGACGACGCTTCGTGGCGCCTGGTCGAAGCGACTCCACTGAAAAGCGATGCACCCCCAGGCGATACCGCAAGTTTAGAAGACACTTCCAAATGGCGTTTCCTAGCGATTACGGAGGCTGGCGCTCCCATCAAATCGCTGGCCTTTTCTCCAGGCGCGGGAATCGCGGTCTATGTGCGCGCCGAACGCGATGCCGATCACCTTTGGGCCATCGACACGGCAGCGGATGAATTCAAAGGCAAGCTGCTGCACAGTGGGAGACTCGCAATTTCCGCCGCGGCGATTCATCCCTCAAACGGAATTGTGTGTATCAGCGAATCGGCGGGTGAAGGCCAGAACACGCTCAAGACGATCGACGCGCGATCGGGGGCGCGCATCGCCGATATGGGCGAAGGAGTCATCGCGTCCTGGCACCCGTCTGGACAGTACCTCGTGGCCGTCGCGCCCGATCGAAAAGGTCAAAATCAGCTTTGGCGCGTCGAGGTCGAGGAGCCGTTCATGCGAGAGCCGCTGACCTTTCTCGAAGCGGGCTTAGCACCACTGTGCGCGATCTCGCAGGACGGAACACAGGCCTCGTCAGGCGGAACCATGGACGGAAAACCATTCGTGGTTTTTGTCGAGTTGCCGCGCCCAATCGAAAACGATGCCGGCGCGGCCGCTGACGCGGTTGCCGAATCCGATCAGGGCAGCGCCACTCCCGCGGCAAACGCCGACAGGTCGCCGAACGCGAATATGAGTTGAGCCAATTGGCTCAGCGCGGTGTCATCGTTGACCGGGATTCCCAGGAAATTCTCGGCCCGCTGGAAATGTTCGGTGAGTTCGTTCATCGTCACCAACAGTTCGCCGGCGCCTTCGCGGATGCGCTCCGCCTCCGAAGGCTGACCTTGTGCTTCGAGGATTAGCGCGAGGGCCGACGACGCGGAGTCCTCAATCTGGGCGCCCGCAAGGCGTTCCTGCGCGAACTGGGCGTTCGAATTGAGATCGTCGCCCATCTGGCGCACGGCCTCGTAAATTTGCGTGGCGGAGTTAACGTCGCCGCTCTCGGCAAGCGAGTCCGCGCTCGCCATCAAGTCGCCGGCCAGCGTCGTCAACTCGTTGAATTCCCAATAGCCCGCCGACAACGCGCTGACAAGTTCCGCCGTCACCGGATCGACGCCGGTCTCGAGCAGGGCCTGCTCGCGGGCAATCGCCGCTTCGGAGGCGTAGCTCGATGCGAAATCGAGATCGTTCGCGCGGGCCAGCGCTTCGATTGCGCCGTTCACGTCCGGCGGGTCCTGCGCGAGCAACAGTTGCGCCTCGCTATAGGGCACAACGGCATTCGCGCTGTCGAGCTCTTCGACGCGCGCCAACTCCGACATCGCGTCGGCCTGTTTTTCCGGATCCGACTGATACTCCCGCGCAAGCTGGAAGCGTAGATACGGATCGTCGGGCGATGTGCCGACTGCCGTCAGCAGCGCTTGGCGGCGTTCCGAGGGCGACAGACTTTGCGCGATACCGGCGATCGCGGCGGACGAGAATCCTTGGTCCTTTTCCGCCCCGAAACGCAGGAGCGCATGCGCCTCTTCTTCCGTCAGTCTCGCGAGCGCGTTCAGCGCGCTTGCGCCGCGTTCGCTGCGCTCGCGATCGTCGATTGCAACGGCATCGCGGAACGAAGCCAATACATCCTCGCGTGCGACCTGTTTTTGCGGACGCGCCGCCGGTGGCGGCGGCGTTTCCAAAATCTCCGGTTCAGGAGTGACGGCCGGCGTCACCTCCAGCACAGTTTCGGTGCTATCGTTCGGGGTAACCGCCGGGACGGTCGACTCCAGCGGGCTCGGCTCCGGCGTCTCCCGTTCCTCGGTAGTATCGTACACGACCTTTGTCGAATCCGAAGGCCCTAACGTCTGGTACATCAGCCAAGCGCCGCCGGCCATGAGGATTACCGCGGCCGCCGCGGCAAGCCAACGAATGGGACTCGGGTTCTTTGCCGAGCGCTTCGTTGCGACGCGATCGAACGCGATAATTTCAGCGCCGTGCGACGGCAGCGCAGAGTTCAATTTCAGTGCGCGAACTTGCGCGAGCACGTCTTCCACAACGTCGATTTCCGGCACGCCGACCGTGATCCGTTGTCCGATTTCGAGCAGTTGCGCGCTGGCCGTCTCGATCCACGCGTACTGCTCGCCGCAGGCGGAGCACACCGCGATGTGATCGAGCAATTCGCGGCGCGACTCGCCGTCGAGTTGTTCGTCGATGAGCAGACCGAAATGGCGCTCAAATTTTGTGCAGCTTAGGTTGGTCAAAGATCGTTCCTACATTCTTGGTAGTTCTGGCGCAGCGACGCCATAATGCGATGCAATTTCGTGCGGATTGCTCCTTCGGTCGCGCCCACGATATCGCCGATTTCCTTGGCGGACATCCGTTCGAAATATTTCAACACGACAATTTCTTTCGATTCTTCGGGCAACGAATCCAGCGCGCGCGCGAGCATCTCGTTGCGTTCGGCCATTTCCATGTGTTCGCCCGGCGTACGCCCATCGGACTTGAATACTTCCGAAGCGTCTCCGCGCCCGGCGGCGGCGTATTCATCGAGCGATTCCATCGGCACGGTCTTGCGCCGCTTGATTTCGTTCAGGCAAAGGTTGCGCGCGATGCACAAGACCCATGGCCGGAATTTTCGGCTGTCGTCGAATCTTTGGCTGGCGGTATACACGCGAATAAACGTCTCTTGCGTTAGTTCCCGGCTCCGCTCTACGTCCTTGAGGTAATGCAAGCAGAACCGAAAAATGTCCTTTTGATAGCGCGTCATCAGGTCCGCGAGCGCACGTTCCTCGCCCCTGGCCAACGCGATCATCAAGGATTCGTCGGTCTTTGGCTCGGAAATCATCGCATCGCGACCCGGATTGTCCGACGCGCCAATTCCGGTTGTTGGTGCCAAAGTACCCACGCTGTCCTACGTGGAATACCGCTGCGGGAACATTTCGTCACAAGTTTTCCAAGCTAAGAGGTTATCGTGCAGTGACTTCCGGGTGGGACGCGCTCGTGAGTAACTGCTCAATCCCCGACCCGCCTACGCAGCATCTCGTGGTGTCCGCAGCAGCTTACGCAAGTTCTTGGGGTCATCGTGCCAGCCAATGGCCCGATCGTAGTCCGGGTAGGCCCTTTCCATGCGCTTGAAAGCCGGGGTGTGAATGCAGCGCCGGCCCGACGACGAGGTCTCAATCCCCAGATGGGCGTGGAGCATTTCGTGGAACACGATATACCGGACAAAGTACTCCGGAACGAAGGCCTGGTCCAGCAGCGGATGAACCCGGATTACGTTGTCCTCGGGCGTGAAACTGCCCAGTCGAATCGAGCGCCGCTTCCGCGTCGTGGGCATCCGGCCCCAGGTGATTGGCGCGTTCACGGAGTCCTCGAAATGCGCGCGATTGATTTCGTCATACAAGCGTTGCAGATCGAAGTGCGTGCCCCGCGTCGTTACGTCGATCGGGCGTTCCCGATTCCGGACGATGAGATGCCCATTGCGCTTGATGAAGTCGTCCAGCACTTGGGCCGAGCGCTGGCAGTTCCGTTTGGTCAGCCAGGTCGCCAACGCGCCGAGTACGTCGGGGCCCGCGCTTAGAAACATATGATGGATCCGCAAGCGCGCAGGGCGTCCTTTCGCGGCCGACTTGAACGACATGATGCTCGACGAGTTGTCGGTGACGGTCAGCTCGATGCGTTCGCCCGTGCGGACCTCAAGATCGCGCCGGAGCGATGAATTGTCCCGCCAGAGAAACTCGAGTTGCATTGCGGCCTAGCCCCCAGTGCGATGCCGGTTCGAGGTCCCTGAACCCGGCGCGTCAAGCCAAACCCGGCGCATCAAGCCTAGTCCGGTGACTCAAAAAATGTCAACGTCTTGTGAAGAGCCTGTCTTGTGAAAGGCCCGTAAGCCACTTATACTTTCCACCTTATGCATGAAGTCTCGTCGCAATCCGCCAGCCACGGTCAAGCTCCTCCGGCGGGTTCACCGCAGCGCTCGACCGCTCTCGGACTCGTGCTCGTCACGGGCGGCGGCGGATACATCGGGTCGGTCCTTTCGAATCGCCTAGTCGAGGCCGGGCATCGAATCCGAATCTTCGACCGGTTCCTATTCGGCGAAGACGTGCTCGATCCCATCGCGAACTTGCCTGGTGTGCAAATCGTGCGAGGCGATGTCCGTCGTCTACAGGAACATCCCAATCTTTTCAGCGAAGTAGTCACCGTGATTCACCTCGCCGGCATCGCCGATGAGCGTAGTTGCGAGCGCTTCGAGGCGATGGCCCGGGACGTCAACGTCGCCAGCACGCTCGAGCTCGCGCGCAAGGCCGCGGAGGCCGGGGTTCGCCGCTTCATTTTCGCTTCAGTCGCCGGGGGAGGCGATACGGCGTTGGGTCGACAAAAGGCGGAAGCCGAACGCGGACTGCTCGCGATGGCCACGGAAAGTTTCCAGCCGATCGTCGTGCGCCTGGGGCCGCTGGGCGGCGTGTCGCCGCGGATGCGGCTCGATCTGGCCGGCTCGCAGCAATCTCAGCTCAAGATCGTGCACGTCAAGGACGCCGCGGAGGGAATCTTGTTTGCGGCGAATTCCGCGATGCCACCGGGGCCGGCCATCTGCACGCTCGGCGAAGAAAACTCGGCCAACGATGCCGTGCGTTTACAGGAGTTCGGATTTCAGCCGACTCACGCCATCGTCAATATCGCGAAAGAAATCGAGTCGTACCTGCGCGATCGCCGCGACACAAGTGCGCGCCGTTATTCCAACGAGGAGACCATCCAAGAGATCATCAATACGCCCGTCGAAGAGGGCGGCGAACCGATCGCGCCGCAATTCATCCCGTTGGCGCGGCCCGTGATGGATGAAGAAGAGGAGCAGGCCGTCCTCGATACGTTCCGGAGCGGCTGGATTACGTCGGGCCCGAAAATCGGCGCGTTCGAAAAGGCCTTCGCGGAGACTGTGCAAGCGCCGCATTGCATCGCCACGATTTCGTGCACCGCCGCGTTGCATCTCGGCCTCGTGGAATCGGGCGTTCAAGCCGGCGACGAAGTCATCACGACACCCATTACGTGGCCCTCGACCGGCAACACGATCCTCAATATGGGCGCGAGGCCGGTGTTCGTCGACGTGGAACCCGATACGCTGAACATCGACGCCGCGAAGATCGAGGCCGCCATTACGAAGCGCACCAAAGCGATTATGCCCGTGCATCTCGCGGGACAGCCTTGCGACATCAAGGCGATCAACACGATCGCCGCGCGCCACGGCATCGCCGTCGTGGAAGATGCCGCGCACGCGCTCGGGGCAACCTATGGCGGCCGTGTCATCGGACGTGACACGCGCCTCGCCTGTTTCAGCTTCTACGCGATTAAGAACATCACGACGATTGAAGGCGGGGCCATCACCACAAACGACGCCGCGATTGCTCAGCGGTTGCGCGTGCTCGCGTCGAACGGTATGTCCGCGACCGCATGGGACCGATACGGCCGCAGCGCCGCGCCGGGGCCCGCCGAAGTTGTCCTGCCGGGATACAAGTATTTGATGGGGAACGTGAGCGCCGCGATGGGCCTCGTGCAACTGCGCAAATGGCCTGCATTCAAGGCGCAACGAGAACGCCTCGCGAATCGCTACGTCGAATTATTGCGCAACTTGGACGACGTGCATACCCTCGCGGTCCGGCCCGGACGCGGCCATTCTTGGCATTTGATGATTGTGCGCTTCGATTCGGATCGGCTTTCGCGCGACCGTGATCAGATCGCGCAGGCCCTCCGCATGGAAAACATCGGCAGCGGCGTTCACTTTCTCGGCCTCCACTTGCACCAATACTATCGCGAGCAATTGGGTATCAAGCCCGAGAGCCTGCCCATCGCATCGAAGGTGTCGCGCGAAATTCTCTCGTTGCCGTTGCATCCCGCAATGACCGAGGGCGATGTGGAATTGGTCGTACTCGCGCTCAAACGTGTGCTCTCGCGATCGCACTGAGCGTAACCGTTAACTGAAGTGCCAGTCATTCTGAGCCTCAGTCATTCTGAGCGCCAGCGAAGAATCCCGGATCGCGAAAAGCCTGAGGAAATCGCATGACTGAGATTCTTCGCTGGCGCTCAGAATGACCGGCCAAAGTAGACTGGTCAAAGGTTTTGCGATAGCTTCTACAAACTCTTCTTCGGCCTGTTCTTGTCATAAATCGCGAACAAGATAAGGGCGAACGCCGCCAGGCGGATGAGATACAGGAGGGGAATTTTTTCCGGTTGGGTGAATTCCTCGGACGCGTAGGTAATCATTGCTCTGTTGGCCGACTCGACCCAAAACGAAATCGCGAAGAACAGAAAAAAGCGGTCGCGAGAACTTTTCCAGAAGCGAAGAAAAAACAGTCCGGCCACGAAAAAGGCCATGCAGACTGCGCCCGCCAAGAAATGTGTCATTGCGCCTTACTCTCTTTCCCAAACGAGTCCGTAAATCAACAAGAGCACACCGGCCAATGTTGTGAATAGTCGCGGATTCGTCATATCGATTTCAGGAAATAACCAACGATCGACAGTCAAAAGCGCGTTGCTCACGGATAGCAAGAAAAAACAAATACCGCTCCACAGGAGTAAGCGCGTGTGCGTGCGAAGATAACCACGCAGCAAAAAGAAAGCGCAAAGCCCCGCCGTGATCGTGCATAGCGTGAAGATCGCTCTGTCCATGGGGTTACTCTTTCTTCCATTTGAACGCATCGCCAAACGATTGCGCCTGGCGATCAATCTTCGCGTGGATAAGATGCGAGATTTGGACCAAGTGCCGTGGGTAAATTTGACTCAACTCATCCAACGTTTCCCGTAGTTTTGGCGATATGGGATGGTACCGAAAGGTACCATCGTCATCTTGGTGTGCGAAACCGGCCTTGCACAAGTCGGCCAATACTTCGCTAGCCTTTTTTTCGGGAATAAAAAGGCTTTGCGCCATTCCGGCTGCGGTCCAGGGAGCGTTGGAATCCCGAAGGAGCAGAATTGCCTCCAAGTGCGGAACCGAGTCAATGCTGGTGAGAATAAACCGCTGAATTTCTGTGGGAACTAAATCATTCACATTCGACTTCCACGGTCTCTCCCAAATACAAACGACGTAATATTCGCCGTGGCGGACGCCGCTGCAGCCCCGCGTCACCTTGGTTGTTGCTATGTCCCGTGAACGATTCTTACTTCGTCGAACCCGGGATGTCAATCAGATCGCACGCGCCCAGTATACCGCCGCGTTTGTTGAATACGTGTAAGGGAATTTTCCGACAATTGCTTATAAAACGACAGTTAATTTATTTATATGAAGTATCTATTACAAAACGGATTTGCAAAGCTGTAAAAAACCAGCGAATGCAAAAAACGCAGGCCCGAAGGATCTGCGTCAAAACTCGTCAGTAATGTTGTAGTGCAGGCTTCCAGCCTGCGGGCGCTTACGCGCAACCCGTGCCGCCAAACCCGCCGCCACCGCCGGGATCGTCCGGACGATCGGGATTCTGCCGCGGGCCGCCCGTGTGAACAAAGTTGGCGAGTTCCATCCCTCCCTGAATGTCGAGCACGGGGTCATTGTAATCCGCGCCAAAAACCGGGGCAGCCTCGCCGCCGAACCAATCCTCGATCACGCGCGCATACACCGAGCGGAAATCGATCGTGTGCGAAAGATTGCCTTTGTTCAGGCCATCTTCTCCGAGCTCCGGCTGGCCGCCATAGACGCCAGATTCCGCGCCGCCGCCAAACGCCATGATCGCGCCGGCGCCGCCGTGGTCCGTGCCCATACTGCCGTTCTCTTCGACGCGGCGCCCGAACTCGCTAAACGTGAGCAGCAGCGTGTTATCGAGGCGTCCGATGTCACGCATATCCTGCAGGAAGGCGTCGATCGCGCCGCTGAACTCTGTAAGCAGATTTGCATGGGCGCCGTTATTCGCGTCGCCGGCGACTTGATTCGAATGCGTGTCGTAGCCGCCCTGGCTCACGTAGAAAATCTTTGTGTCCGCGCCGGAGCGAATCACGCGCGAAACGTTGCTGAGTCCATTCCCCAAACTGCCGCCGGGATACGGCCGCAGATCGGGCACATCGGACGCGCGCTGAAATGTCTCAACGGCTCCCTCGGCCACGTTTTCGATTCGCTGCACGTAATCGAGGTCGCTCGACGGCACGGCAAGACGATGCAGCAGCGACAAGTAACGGCCGCGAATATCCGTCAGCGCGCGAATGTTGAAGCTGCCAAGGTCGTTTGCGCTCGGCGGGATGTAGAAATCGCTTCCGCGCAAGGACTCCGGCAATTCGGTGGTATTCGTCGCGAAGATCGAAAGCGGATCGATGGAATCGGCCGACATTCCCGAACACTCATTGTCGAAGAAACGCGAAATCCATCCCTGACCCGCCGCAGGTTGCGCGCTTCCGGGCGACGCGCCGTATTCGTAGAAACTCGTGGAAAGGAAGTGCGAGCCGTTGGCGTTGGGATAGCCGACGTTTTGAAGCACGGAGGCGTATCCTTCGAAATACCAATTCGCGAGCGCGCCCATGCGCGGATGCAACGCGTTCAGGCCGTCGCCCAGCGCATGGTAGCCCTGGGTAATCTTCGTATTCGGTCGCAACGAATTGCCGTTGTACAAATCGTCCTGATACGGGATGACCATGTTCAACGAATCGTTTCCGCCGCTAAGTTGGACGAGCACGAAAATACGGTCCTCCGGAATCCCGGCGGATAGGCCATGCGCCGATCGCGCCATCCACAACGGCACCGTCGAGGTAGTCGCGAGGTAGGCGAAGCTACCCAGTCCCGCCCTAAGAAAATCCCTGCGATTGAGTCTCATTACGTGTATCTCCCGTCTGCTCTCGGAGTTATTTCATCTGCCAGATCGGCATGGCCATGTGAAGGAAAATCAATCCGCGGACCTTTCGGCGGAATAGGTTCTCGGGCTGAGTCTCTTCCGCGAGATCGTCGAGAAATCGCTGCAGGAGACTCAGTGCGCCGGGCGCGAAATCGTTCAGCGAATCCTGAATCAGCAAGTCGCCGAAATAAGCGATCAGGGCCGCGTCGTCCGCAGGGTCCAGAAATCCGCCATTCGCGATATCCAGCGCATCGATGTACTCGTCGGTGACGTATTGCTGCGTGAGTTCTTCGATCCAGTCGTAACGCCCCACGAGAAACGCCGCGTTGATCCAGGGCCGGCCATGGCTCCAACCCGACACGTTCGGCGCCTGATAGAGTTGCATGCCCATTTGTTGGAGGCGGCGGGTGGGCGAGTTGCCGCCTTCGCCATGTTCGTACGCGATATCGAGCAAGCGAATGCTCGACACGATGAAATCGGCGGGTGTCTTGACGACCGTGAAATAGTTCTCGCGCTTGTAG